>NZ_PYHT01000019.1:0-142662 GCF_003023875.1 Nocardia sp. MDA0666 | reverse complement strand
CACGGCGCCCTCCCGACCCCCGTCGCCGCCGTCATGGCCGCCCTCGACGCCGCCGTCCACGCCTGGGACATCGCGATCGCCACCGGCCGGCCGTCCCCGCTCACCGATATCCTGGCCACCCATCTCCTCACTGCCGCAACCGATCTGATCGAACCGCTGCGCCAGTGGGGCGCCTACGCGGCGGTGCTGGATGCCGAGCCCGGCGACGCCCCCGCCGACACCCTCCTGCGCTACCTCGGCCGCAACCCGCGCGGCTGAGTCTGCTGGTTATCCTCCGCGAGAACGGGTTTCGTGCCGACACGCGATAGCCGGCACGCCCCGTTCGGGCACTCTGTAAGGAATGCGGAAGGCGGATTCAGAAGGCGAGGGCAGACCAGGGCTGGTCGTAACGGCGTCACACCGTCCGGCAGCCGCGCGTGACCGACTTCGAGCCCATAGGCGCGAACGACGTCGATCGAACTCACGTCGCGTTGAAGCGTCACTTCCCAGTACATCGATCCGGGCGCAGGCTCACGTCTTCCCGCGCACAGCGCTCGAATTCGTTCGTCAGCCGGCGGGTGAAGCGCTGATGCTCACGTGGGCCGCGGGGCAACCACACGATCCGCCCTTCCCAGAGCTCGATCTGATCCGCCACGTCACCCGGAAGCCGTTCCAGTTCCTCCCACGTCATGTATTCGGGGAGGTCGGGGCAGTCGATACCGCGCAGGACCATGGCGCAATGGTAACTCGCAGACAGTAGGGACTACCCGTGGTCGGCTGGCATGCTCGGCCGGTTCTGCTAGTCGTTCCCCTGCCGGTCCAGCACGCGAGTCAGCAGCCGGATCAGGCGGTCGCGCTCTGCCGTTGTCAGTCCGCCGAATATCTCGTCCTGGACGCTAGTCAATGCGGCGTCCAGTTCGTGCAGTCGTCGTTCGCCGGCTGTGGTGAGGGTGATCAGGTTGCGGCGGCGGTCGTTCGGATCCGGGTTTCGCGCAACGTATTTCTGCGCCTCGAGCTCGGTCAGCATGGCGTGCATATCGCTGCGGTCGATGCGGCACCGCTGGCCGATCGCCACCTGGCTGGCGGCCCCGAACTCGTCGAGCGCGGCCAGAATCGCGAAGTGGTAGCCGCGGGCGCCGACCGCCGACATGGCTTCTCCGATATGCCGCTGGGCGAGTGCTGCGGTCTTGCTGACCAGCCAGCTCGGTTTGCCGCGCAGGCGTGCGGGCGTGTCGTCCATACGTGAAGTCTAGTGGATTCGTTGGACAGGCCAACGAATGTGGCGTAGCGTCGCCTGGGTAAACCGTTGGTTGCCCCAACGATTATCGGAGGTGGAGAAGATGTTGCTCACGCTGGATGAGGCGCACGCCATCAGTGCTCGGATACGTTCTCGCGCTGCGGAATTGGATGCAAGGGTGACCGTGGCCGTCGTGGACGAGGGAGGGCACGTGCGAGTGCTGGATCGGATGGACGGTGCGCCACCGCTCTCGGCCCGGATCGCCCCCGCGAAGGCGGCCGGCGTCGCCCTGTTCCATCGCGACGGCGGTGAACTGCAGCAGCTTCAGAAGGCCTGGCCCGCCCTCTTCGATCGCGTCGATCAGCTGGCGCCCACACCGATCGTGGCGGGCGCGGGCTCGCGGCTGATTCGTCGCGACGGCGTCGTACTCGGCGCGGTCGCGGTCAGTGGCGGGCGGCCCGAACAGGACGACGAGTGCGCCGAGTTCGGGCTGGGTGTACCGACTCGACCGGCGCCCGGCCCGGTATAGCCGAGAGCGGTCTTTCGGTCGCATGGTCCGATCTCCATGCTTCCCCGGCTACGAGAGCATGGCCATGTGCCCGATCAGGCTGCGTGCGAACGGTTTTCGTGCCACCGCTGCACGGCGACCTGTACGGCCTCTTCGTCCTGTGTCGCGTGCGCCCCCGAGGCCCCGGCGGCCCCGAGAATCACACCGTTCTCGGTGACGAGCACCCCACCCGCGAAGGGGATGTAGTCGCCGTCGTAGAGATGCTGAATGCTGTCGACGATCTCGCCCGGCAACGGGAGTTGTCCCGAGGGATGCAGCGTCAGGAGTGCGGTGCGCGCCTTGGCCACCGCGAGGCGACTCGTCATCGGCATCCCACCGTCTGCCCGCCGCAGCGCAATCACCGCGCCGCTCACATCGGTCACCGCCACCGCCAGCGGCGGAAATCGGTGTTCGGAGGCGACCGTCAGGGCCGCGGTCACCAGCCAATCGGCATCGGCCAAGCCCAATCCGGGAAGTCGAGGGATCTGCGCCATGGGTCGACCTTAGCCGGGTGTCGTCACGGAGTGCGGGCGGCGGTGTGAGACGCCTAATCCTTTGCGGCAGTGTATGTTTGTGCGCCGCGTCGCAGGGCCGTCCCGCGTTGCCGCCACCTCCTGAGCGGCCGCCCGCGAGGCGCTCGGGTCCGCGGGTTGTGGCACTCCATGCACTGGTCGCGACCTGGGCAGATTCGGTCGCCGAAGGTGCGCCGCGTAGACTCTTGCACTCGTGAGTCTCACCCTCGGTATCGTCGGCCTGCCCAACGTCGGAAAGTCGACGCTGTTCAACGCGCTGACCCGCAACGACGTGCTCGCGGCGAACTACCCCTTCGCCACCATCGAGCCGAACGTCGGCGTGGTGCCGCTGCCCGACCCGAGGCTGGACAAGCTCGCCGAGATCTTCGGCTCCGAGCGCATCGTCCCCGCGACGGTCTCCTTCGTCGACATCGCCGGCATCGTCAAGGGCGCCTCCGAGGGTGCGGGCCTGGGCAACAAGTTCCTCGCCAACATCCGCGAAGCCGACGCCATCTGCCAGGTGGTCCGCGTCTTCGCCGACGACGACGTGGTCCACGTCGACGGCAAGGTCGACCCCCTCAGCGATATCGAGGTCATCGAAACCGAGCTCATCCTCGCCGACCTGCAGACCCTGGAGAAGGCGGTCGTCCGCCTGGACAAGGAAGCCAAGGTCAAGAAGGACCGCAAGCCGGTAGCCGACGCCGCCAAGCAGGCCCAGGAATTCCTCAACGAGGGCAAGACCCTCTACGCCGTCCGCGACAAACTCGACGCCGACCTCCTGCGCGAACTGTCGCTGCTCACCACCAAGCCGTTCCTCTACGTCTTCAACGCCGACGAGTCCGTCCTGACCGACGACGCCCGCGTCGCCGAACTGAAAGCCGCTGTCGCCCCGGCCGATGCGGTCTTCCTCGACGCCAAGGTGGAAGCCGAACTCCTGGAGCTGGACGCCGAATCCGCGCTGGAGCTCCTCGAATCCATCGGCCAAACCGAACCGGGCCTCCACGCCCTGGCCCGAGCCGGCTTCCACACCCTCGGCCTCCAGACCTACCTCACCGCCGGCCCCAAAGAAGCCCGCGCGTGGACCATCCACCAGGGCGACACCGCCCCCAAGGCGGCAGGCGTCATCCACACCGACTTCGAACGCGGCTTCATCAAGGCCGAAATCGTGGCGTACGACGATCTCGTCGAGGCCGGTTCCATGGCCGCCGCCAAATCCGCGGGCAAGGTGCGGATGGAAGGTAAGGACTACGTCATGCACGACGGGGATGTCGTCGAGTTCCGCTTCAACGTATAGCGGATCAGCGTCTGGGAAGAAGTAGGGGCGGCGCCTGTATCGCTCCTGGTAGAGACTTTGCTGAGGCCCCCTTCCGGTATTCGGGTGGGGGTGCAGTCGTTTCGCCGGCGCCGTGCGATGGCCGGTTCGGTGCGCGGGTCTCGTGAGCACGAAACCGGACACCGCTCGCGGGGTTACGCGGACACGATGGGCCGGCTCTACCGCTTGGGGCGGTCGGCTCCGGCGGACGGTCCCGGACAAGGAAGTGGAACACGTACTGCAGAGGGTTTCAGGATTGCGCTCAGGGCGCGGCGATGGCTTTTGCGCGGTGGTCGCGGATTTCGTCGTGATGGTCGGCGGCCCAGCCGATCAGTGAGGTGACGATCTCGTGGAGCCCGCGGCCGAGTGAGGTGAGGGCGTATTCCACTCGCGGCGGGACCTCGGCGTAGGCGGTGCGGGCGATCAGGCCGTCCTGCTGGAGCTGGCGCAGGGTGAGGGTGAGCATGCGCTGGGATATACCGGGGACTTGGTGTTGCAGGTCTTTGTAGCGCAGGGGACCGGCGTCGAGTACGGCGATGACGAGCAGGCTCCATTTGTCGCCGACGCGGTCGAGGACCTGGCGGATGAAGTCCATGTGTTCGGCGGGGATGTTCGCGCACGGGCCTGCTGTCGCTGCCGCTCCCGTGCTGTCGGTGACGTCCATGACGCACATTCCTCTCCGTCACGCACACCGGTGTGCCTTTTGTAGCGCCTCCGATACTGGTCCATTATGGCGTTACGAACAAAAGGTAGGAATTGGAGGTGCGTCATGAAGGTCGAGATCTGGTCCGAGGTGACCTGCCCGTGGTGCGGGCTGGGCAACTACCGCCTGGAGCGGGCCGTCGAGAGGTTCGAGCACCGCGACGAGGTGGAGGTGGTCCACCATTCGTTTCCGCTGAGCAGCAGCTTCCCCGAGGGGCGCACCTTCTCCGTCCGCGAGGCCCTGCTGCGTCAGCACGGTGTGAGCGGCAGCCAGGCCGAGGCCTCGACCCGGCGGATAGAGGCGTTGGCCGCCGGTGAGGGCCTGAGCCCGTACCAGGTTCTGGACAACGTGGCGGGCAACACCGACCTGACGCACGAGTTCCTCGCGCATGCCTCCGCGCAGGGCCGGAACCGCGAGGCCTGGGCGGCGATCTTCCGGACTTACTTCGGCAAGGCCGAACCGGTTTTCTCCCTGGGCGATCTCCTGGGGCTTTCCGACGAACTCGGGCTCGACCGCGAGCAGACTCGTCAGGCCCTCACCGATCACCGCTACCGCCGGCGGGTCGGCGATGACGCGGCCCGCGCCCGGCGCCTCGGTGCGCGCGGCGCTCCGTTCATCGTCATCGAAGGCCGTTACGGCGTCCCCGGCGCCCAGGATGGTGACAGCCTGCTCGAGGTGCTCCGCAAGGCTTGGGACGAGACCCATCCTCTCGCCCTCACCCCCGACGCCGGCGATGCCCCGGCCTGCGGCCCGGATGGCTGTGCGCTGCCCGAGCGCGGCTGACGCGGCCCCATGCCGTCCCCGCGCGGCACCCGAGCCTCTGTACCGCCCGACCACCCACCCGCAATCCGAACAATTCAGAGGAGACCATCCATGTCCAAGGTGATCGCCATCTTCGGCGCCGGCAAGGGCCTGGGCGCGTCGGTCGCGCGCCGCTTCGCCCGCGAGGGCTTCAGCGTGGCGCTTGTCGCCCGCGGCAAAGAGCGCCTCGACGCGCTCGTCGGGCAACTGAAGGCCGAGGGCATCGACGCGGCCGGTTTCACCGCCGACCTGTCCGAGCCCGAGCAGGTCCCCGCTACGGTCCAGGCCATCCGCGACCACTTCGGGCGCATCGATGTGATCGAGTACGGGCCGATCAGCGGCGAGCAAGCATTCAGCCCAGCGGCCCGAGTCGACGCGGCCACGCTGCGCAAGGACAGCCCACTGCTGCTGCTCACCCCGGTCGAGGTTCTCCGCGCCGTGCTGGCGGAGTGGACCGAACGCGGCGACGGCGCGTTCCTCATGACCACCGGCTACACCGCGGTCGAGCCGCGTCCGTACCTGAGCGGTGTGGGTCCGCTGATGGCAGCCGCCCGTAACTGGCTGTACTCGCTCAACGGTGAACTTTCCGCGATCGGCGCCTACGCCGGAACTCTCTCCATCGCTGCCTTCATCGCCGGCAGCGACATGGGCGAGATCGCCGCCGCGGCCATGCCCGACACGGCCGGGCCGCTCGTGGACCCCGATGACCTCGCCGACCACTACTGGGAGATGTACACCAAGCGCGACCGCATCGAGCAGATCCACCCCGAACCCCCGGTCCGATGACGCCCCGCTCGTTCAGCTCACCCGCGGTAGACAAGCCCCCGCACACCACGTTCGGCAGGACAGTGCGGGGAGCGGCTCTGCCCGGAGACACCGCGCACATCCGGTCCCGATGGCGCGGTGCAGATTCTTTCGACCGCGGCGATGAGTTTTCCGGACCGCCCCCGTCGGTACTGGTGAACGCGCCACCAACCCGGTGCGACCGACCCAGAAGGAACATGAAATGACCGCCGTCACCGCCACCGAGACCACCGCCGCCGTCCGCCCCGGCAAGATCCGCAACCGCGTCCTGTGGTCCCTGCAGATCGTGCTCGGTCTGTTCTTCATCATCGCCTCCGGCGGCCCGAAGCTTGTCATCCCGCAGACCCTGATGGAAAACAACGCCACCGCCTTCTCGATCCCGTTGGCGCTGCTGGTCTTCATCGGTCTCGCCGAGGTCGCGGGCGGGATCGGACTCATGGTGCCCCGCCTGACCGCGGCCGCCGCGATCGGCCTGGCGATCGTCACCTTCCTCGCCGCCGGCTTCAATGCCTTCCTGGCCGGCACCCCGGAGTTGGCTCCCTTCCCGCTGGCGCTCACGGCGATCTTCGCCTGGATCGCCTACGAACGCCGGGCCTCGATCACCGCCTTGGGCGCGCTGATCAAGCGATGACCCGCGCATAACGCCCGGCTACCGGCGGCACCCAGCCGCCGGTAGCCGCGTTGCGCGTTACGGGGGACGGTTCGCTCGGGTTGGTCGGGCTGTCTCATCGGAGTCGCGGGGCGGACGTCCCCGGATCGGGTCGCCCACCCGTGACCCTCCGAATCATGTAATGACAGTTTTGGTTTCGCGGCCGGCTAGTGACTTGCCGCGACAACGGGCGGCCAATCCTGCGGTTCGATATTGCTGGGCTTTCGACTGTGGTCTTGGCTCCAGTCGAATACAGGTGTCGGAGGTCCCCACTGCCTCGGTTCATCGAACGAGATGGTGTCGCTACCGAAGTCGGCCTCGTCGAACCGGGTGTCGCCGGCGAAAGTCACACGGTCGAACCGCGCCTTACCGGTGAAGGTCGCGCTGCCGAACCATGTATTGCCGGCGAAGGACGCACCGTCGAATCGGGCGTTGCCGGCGAAGGTGGCGCCGCCGAATCCTGTGTCGCCGGCGAAGGTGGTGCCGACGAATCCTGTTTTGCCGGCGAAGGTTGCGTCACCGAACTCGGCGTTGCCGGAGAAGCTCGCCTCGCCGAACTCCGCGTCGCCGGAAAAGGTCACGCTGTCGAATCCTGTTTTGCCGGCGAAGGTGGCGCCGCCGAATCCTGCGTCACCGGCGAAGGACGCGTCGCCGAACCGGGCATTGCCGGACAGGGTCGCGCCGTCGAACCGGGCGTCGCGGGCGAAGGTTGCATCGCCGAACCGCGCGTTGCCGGAAAATGTTGCGTCGTCGAAATGGCCGTTGCCGGAGAAGGTTACGCCGTCGAACCGGGCGTTGCCGGAGAAGGTCGTCCCACCGAAGTGGGCGTCGCAGGCGAAGGTGGCGCCGCCGAACCGGGCGTCGGCGGAGAAGCTCGCACCGGCGAACGAGGCGTTCTCGGCGAAGGTTGCCTTGTCGAACCGGGAGCTTCCGGACAGAGTCGCGCCCTCGAAATGGGCGCTGCCGGAGAATGTTGCGCCGTCGAAATGAACGTTGCCAGAGAAGGTTACGTCGTCGAACCATGCGTTGCCGGAGAACGTTGCGCCGTCGAACTCGGCATTGCCGGCGAAGGTCGCGCTACCGAGCCAGGCGTCGCCCGAAAAGGTCGCGCCGCCGAACCGAGCAGCACCCGAGAACTGTGCACGGCTGAAATCGACGTTCTCGAGATAGGCCGTGCGGAAGTCGAAATCGGCTGTTGACCAGCTGTATGCGGCCGTGGGCCGAAGGTGGTCGGTAATGACACGGACGATGGTTGCCCGGACTTCTCGGTCATTGTGTCGATATTCGTGGTGGTGTTCCCGGTCGTCGGCGTGGGTGTTGTCCGCCGTCGCGCGGTGCTGCTTGACGACCAGTTTGCTCTGGTGGTTGGCACCGAGTTCCGGGCTGTAGGGCAAGCGGAGGTATCCGCACAGCACGTCGATACATTGCTGGCGGCGCGGGCCGTCGGATCCATCGGCGACACCGGCCATCGCGTAGACCCCGGCGATTCGGACCGCGACGTCTGTCGCGCCGAGTTGGGCGGCTGCGGCGCCGAAGCGTTCGACGAACCGGCTCTGTTCCAGATCGCGTTGACGCCGGTAGGCGATGACCAGGGCGACCACGCCGCCGACACCGGCGACGACGGTCAATGCGACACGAGTGATATCGATTTCGGCGGCTTGCTTGGTCGCATCGACGGGGGTGATCCAGCGTAGGAATCCGTAGGCTGCGAAGGCGACAGCCAGTCCGGCGAGCAGCGCCGCGGTGACCGCGGGGAACAGCTGTATTCGTCCCGCCCGGCGGCTGAATGCCGCGCGCGATTCCTTGGTCAACGCTGCGCGCACCGCGGCCGGTCTCGTATGTGCCTGTGCGCGAAGCGCGCTCACCCTCCTGGTCACTGCACGATTCTGCTCGATACCGAAGGTAAGCGCCATCGACCGTAGGCAATCTGCCGGACCTGCTGCGCGTCAGTCCGGCAGCCAGTGCAGCTCGTGGGCAAGGGTTTTGGCGAGGGTACGGATGCGCCGGTGTAGTGGTGACTGCACGCGCGGGAGGACCAGGTGGATGGTCAAGGTGGGGGCGCCCCGCAGCGGTCGCCACGTGAGACCGGCCGGTTGTGTCGTGACCGCTACTTCACCGGCCGGGGCGAGGGTGAGCCCGTCGTGGAGGTCGCGCTGAGAGATATCGAAAGAGACTGCGGGTGTGTGGAATCGGGGGCTGGTGTCGCGGAACAGTGCGGACAGCTGATCGTGGATCACCGGGTTGGCCGCACGGTCGGGGAGTCGCAGCGGATATGCGGCCGCATCGGCGATCTCGATCTCCGGGTATTCGGCCAGCGGATGGTGCTGTGCCAGTTGGACCCCGACGCGCTCACGCCGCAGCGGGAACCGGCGCACGCCACGACCCGGCTGTTCACCACGGGTGATCCCCGCATCGATGCGGCCGTCGGCGACCGCGGGGGAGATCTCCGGTGTCGACATCGGTACCGCGCCGACCTCGAGTCCCGGGCTGCTGCGAATGAGCTTGTCCACCAAGGCCGGTGCCGTCTCGGCCCCCGTGCTGACGCTGTATCCGATGCGCAGCGTGCCCAGTTCACCGGCCCCTGCTTTCCGGGCGGTGTCCCACGCCCGGTCCAGCGCCGCCAGCGCAGGCGGCGCGGACTCCGCCAAAGCCGCACCGGCCGTGGTCAATACGACACTACGCGTGGTGCGAACCAGCAGGCTCGTACCGAGCTCCGCCTCCAATCGGCGCATCCGGGCACTGAGTGCGGGCTGCGCGATACCGATCCGTGCGGCCGCGCGGGTGAAGTTCAGTTCCTGCGCCAGCACCAGAAAGTACCGCAGGCTCACCGTATCCGGCGCCACATGCCCTCCCTGCCGATTGATAACGATTTGTTCTGAGTCTATCGCGTACCGGTCTTTCCCTCGACCACACATCAAGCCCTAACCTGCGCATATGACGTTTCAATCGACCGTGGTAGATGCAGGAGGCAGTCATGCATAAGTTGGTAGTCCTGTATCCCGAGCCCGCCGACCCTGACCACTTCCGCGACTACTACGTGACCAATCACCTTCCGCTGGTCACGAAGTGGCCCGGCCTTCTCGGGTGGCGCTACAGCTTCGACGTGGCGGCGACCAACGGAGAAGCGTCGTATTTCGCGGTCTTCGAAGCCGACTTCGCTGACGCCGCCGCCCTGGCCGCGATGCGGGCGTCACAGTACGGCCGGCGGGCGGCCGCCGATGTCGTCAATTACGCCACCGGCGGTGTGGTCGTCATCGACTATCCGGTGCATGAGGGCACCATCTGAGGGACGACCGCCGAGTGCGGCGCCGGCGCGCGGATGCCGTTGCGTGCCAAAGAGTTCGGTATCGTCAGCTCTCCTTGTACTCCAGGAGCGCGACGATCTCCCGGACCGCGTCGGCGACCGCGGGGGAGTCCTTACGCAGGATCTTGCCGTGGTCACTGGTGACTCTCGCGCTGACCTTCAGGTTCGGGTTCCGGTCCAGGTACGGGTCGAGGGTGCGGCGCATCTGCTCCAGCTCACCGCCCTTGTCGTAGACGGTCTCGGCCGAGGCGGCCACGTACCGGACCGGGCGGCTCATGCTGTCGAGGATGGGGCCGAGGGCGGCATGCAGCTCATGGGCCTCGATCTGGATCTCGGCATGCTGGTCGGCGCTCATACGCGCGGCCAGGCCCATCGGGGCGACCAGCGGTAGCAGTGTGGCTGTAGCCGAGCGCAACTGATTGCAAAATGAGAGCAGTATCGGTACCTTCAACTGGTTGCGCATTGCAATCGGAAAGGGTGTCGATGTCACAGGTGGTTCGTGTGCAGAACTTCAACCTCTCCAGCGACGGCTACGGGGCCGGGGAAGGGCAGAGTCTGGAACGGCCTTTCGGGCAGGCCGATCCGAGCGCGCTGTTCGCGTGGTGTGGCCCCACGGCGCACTGGCCCACCCGTACCGAGGCGGGTGGAACCTACGGCCTCGACGATTACTTCACTCGTGACTATCGCAACAACATCGGCGCGGAGATCATGGGGCGCAACAAATTCGGTCCGCAGCGCGGGCCGTGGGAGAACTACGAGTGGCAGGGGTGGTGGGGTGATGAACCGCCGTTTCGTACGCCGGTATTCGTTCTCACCCACTATCCGCGGCCCTCTATCGTGCTGGGGGACACCACGTTTCATTTCGTCGATGCGTCCCCGAAAGAGGCTCTGGAGAAGGCATTCGAAGCTGCCGACGGCTCGGATGTGCGTATCGGCGGTGGCGTCTCCACCATCCGCGATTTCCTCGACGCGGATCTCATCGATCAGATGCACATCGCCGTCGCGCCGGTCGAACTCGGCGGCGGCGAAAAATTGTGGACCAGCCCGGACGAACTGACGGACCGCTTTCACTTGGAACGGGTGCCGAGCCCGAGTGGCGTGACGCACCATCTGTTCTGGCGTCGCTGACGGCAGTGATCGAACGCCGGCACCGCGGACAGAGCAACTAGAAGTCCATGCCCCCGAGCCCGCGGGGCGAGGACTCGGGTTCGCCCTGCCCGGGCCCGCCGGTCGGGTCGCTCGTGGTCGAGTGGTGTTCGGCGGCGAGATCGGTGTTCGGTTCGCGGCGGGGATGGTGGACCATCGCCCAGGCCGAATGTGCCGCGGCCGATATTCGATGCCCCAGTTGGGTCGCAATTCCTGACATCGGACTACTCCTCATCGGACGACTGTTCTTGCCTCGCGCATACCCGGTGCCGGCCGGAGCATTCCCCACCTGCGCTTCCGCGAGGACCCGGCCGGGCCGAAGGCCATCTCTATCGCGGGACATCAAAGGACGTTCTGCCCTTGGTCCGGCCGAGCGAAGCGGCGACGCTGGACAGCGACAACCGGGATCCTGCCGAGGATCGCACCGCTTCGAGAGGGCATGAATATGAAACCGTTGTCGGAATCACTGATGGATCTCGCGGTCCGAGTGAAGGAGTTCGAAGACTCCTCCGCCGGGGCTCGGGACAAGAGCCGTGCCGCATTGCAGGCTCGGCGGGAAAAGCTGACCGCGACTCTCGAACATGAGGGGCACGAGTTCGAGAAGACCGCGGCTGAACTTCGGGATGCCGCGCAGCACTGGTGGTCGGAGACCCAGGAAGCGCTCGAACGTCAGATCTCTGTGATGCGCGCCGACTTCGACAAATGGCAGGCGAGCATCCGGGCGCAGCATGCGGGACGGCCCCCCGAGCTCGCGGAACCGGCGAACAAGGGCTGATCGATCCTCGGCGGTGACCCACATCACCATTCGTTCCTGTCAGGAATTCGCGCCCTGTCTCGTTCAGGGAGCACGTGAACCAGACAGGAGCGAACCATGAAGCACCGCATCGTCGTTCTCGGGGCCGGATATGCCGGAGCCTTCTCCGCCGGATACCTGGCCCGCCAACTGCACCCGGACGACTTCGAGATCACGGTCGTCAATGCCGAACCCGATTTCGTCGAGCGGTTGCGGCTGCATCAGCTCGCCGCCGGGCAGGAGCTGCGCCACCGGCCTCTGGCCGAGGTGTTCGCGGGTACGGGCGTCCGATTGCGAGTAGCACGGGTCACCGCGGTCGACGTCGAGGACCGGACAGTGACGGTTGCCGACGGTGACGGCATCGACCGACTCGGATACGACACCCTCGTCTACGCGCTCGGCAGCACCGCCGCCGATCAGGGGGTTCCCGGCGTCCACGAGCATGCCTTCCATGTGGCCGCGCGACCGTCCGCGCTGCGCCTGCGCACCCGCCTCGACGAGTTGGGCGGAGACGGGAAGGTGCTGGTCGTCGGCGGAAACCTGACCGCGATCGAGGCCGCCACCGAATTCGCCGAATCTCGCCCGGGACTTCGCGTCGGTCTCGTCACCAGCGGTGAGCTGGGCGGCTGGCTGGGCGCGAAAGCTCGCCGGCACCTGCTGCGCGCCTTCGAGCGATTCGATATCTCGGTGCACGAACACACCACGATCGGGTCCGTCCAGGAGGACGCCGCGGTCGCCACCGACGGCACAGTTTTCGCCTCCGACGCGACCGTGTGGGCCGCGGGCTTCGCCGTGCACCCGATTGCCGCCGCGAGCGGCCTCGAGGTGATCGCCAACGGTCAGATCACCGTCGACCGTCAGATGCGGTCGGTCTCGCATCCGGATGTCTATGTCGCCGGTGACAGTGTCTTCGTCATCGGCGAGAACGGCCGGCCGTTGCCGATGTCCTGCGCGTCGGCCGGATTCACCGCTATGCAGGCGACCGCGGCGATCATCGGGGACCGGACCGGGCGCAAGATATCGACGACCTCGCTGTCGTATGTCGGCAACCACATCAGCCTCGGCCGCAAGGACGGGATCTTCCAGTTGGTCGACGGCGATGCGCACGCGAAGTCGTGGGCCCTGTGCGGACGGACGGCCGCACGCGTCAAGTCGACGATTCTCGACACCGCCGCCTGGACCCTGAGCCATCCGACCTTCGGAAAGCCGAGTCACAAGTACCGCGCGGCCGCTGCCGTCGAGCCTTCTCCGCGCGTGGTCGCCGCATAGGGTCGTGCTCATGGATACCGCCACCGTGGCGCGTTTCGAGGCCAGCCGGCGTCGGCTGGCCTCGCTCGCCTACCGTCTACTCGGCTCGGCCGCCGACGCCGAGGACACGGTGCAGGAGGCGTTCCTGCGGTGGCAGGCCGCCGACCGGGAGTTCGTCGAGGTGCCCGAGGCGTGGCTGACCAAGGTCGTCACCAACCTGGCGCTCGACCGCCTCCGGTCGGCAACGGTGCGGCGCGAACGCGCGGTCGGCGCCTGGATGCCCGAACCGCTGCTCGACGGCGATCCGATGCTGGGCCCGGCCGAGACCGTCGAGCAGCGCGAATCGGTGACCTTGGCGGTACTCACGCTCATGGAGCGCCTGTCGCCGATCGAACGCGCCGTTTACGTACTGCGCGAAGCGTTTTCGTACAGCCACGCCGAGACGGCCGACATCCTCGACATCACCGAATCGGCGAGTCAGCAATATCTCCATCGGGCACGGCGCCGAATCGCCACCGCCGGCGCGACGACCGAGACCGACCGCGCATCCGCGCGCCGGATCGTCGAGGCGTTCGTCGCCGCCGCCTCCTCGGGCCGGACCGAACGGCTGGTGGCGTTGCTGACCGCCGACGCCACCGGCGTCTCCGACGGCGCCGGCCTGGGATGGGCCGCGAAACTCATCCGGTACACGACGCCGGAGCGGATCGCCGGCGCGGTGCGGGCCGGCTTCAAACCCTCTCCGGCCAAGCGCAAACTCGCCGGTGGCTCGCCGGCCATCCATGCCGCCGTGGTCAACGGCTGCCCGGCCATGCTCGCCACGCTCGACGATCGCGTCGTGGGTGTGCTGATCCTGGAGGTCCGCGACGACAAGATCGCGGGCGTGCGCGGCATCGCCGCCCGGCACCGGCTCGGCCGCCTCACCGAGGAGTGGCAGCGGCAGGACCACGATGCCCCGCTGATCGAATCGTGGTAGCCATGCCTATACCTGCTCGTCCAGAACGGCCAGGACCGCCGAGGTGTCGTGATAGTAGGGCCGGAATTCGGTGATCAGCCCGTCTCGGAAGCTGATCCATTGCAGCAGTGAGGTTTTCAGTTCACGACCGGTGTGGCGCGCCCGCAACCGGCCGCGGCTGTGGACGACCACCCGGTCGCCGTCGCTGAGGAACTGCTGATCGTCGAACCACAAACCGTCCCAGCTGTCGCCCATCGCGGCGATGAACTTCCGGAAGCCGTCGTGTCCGTGCCATTCACCGCCGTAGGGCAGGCTCGCTGCTTGATACATGACCACATCGGACGCCAGGTGCCGAGCCATCTCCCCGAACTCGGCGCCTTCCGTGAGGTAGGCCGCTTCGGCCGCATAGAACGCTCGTAACGTGGTCATCACATCCGCTGACATGCCCCCGATCTTGGTAGTCGACATGACGGTCTGCTGGCGAGAATTCGTCGTCACGCTCGGTCGTCAATCGTCGTAATGACCGCCCACACCGATGATGACGATCTCGGTCTCGGTCACGTAGTAGATCAACCGATGTTCCCGGGTTATTCGTCTCGACCAGTTTCCGGCGAGCTGATGTTTGAGTGGCCCGGGTTTCCCGATACCTCGGAAAGGGTCGGCGAGGACTGCGGTGATCAGTTTGTTCGCCGCCCGCAAAACCGTTCGATCGCGAGTAAGCCACGACGAGTACGTCTCCCAGCCGTAGGACGTGAAGACCAGCTTGCGGTCAGGCATCCGGGTCCAGCAGCTCTCGCGCTTCGATCTCGCCTCGTTGCGCTTCACGCGCGGACTCCAGCAAGCGAACCCCGCCATGGGTCGCGAGAACGTAGAGCGTCTCCTGGATCGAATTCCAATCGGATTCCGCGACCAGAACCGCGTTTTCGCCGCTCTTTGTCACCACGGTGACCGTGTCGTGGTCGTCGTTGACCTGCTGTACCAGCGAAAACAGCTGTTGGCGCACGGTGGAGATCGGTAATGCGGTCATAGTGGCCCCTTCATCGAACTTGTACAAGATATCGTACAAGAGATTCGCTGGCGTACCGCTACGTACGCCACCCAGAGGGTCTTCGGCGTCGCCGGCCCGGCCGGTGCTGGCGAGGAGATCGAGGCTGCGAGTCTCGAATGCTCACACGACGATGACTCGTCGCCCGCGAGTGTGCCCGGCCTGGCTGTCGATGTGCGCCGCAGCGGCGTCGGCGAGGGGGTACGACTTCTCGACCGGGATATGCAGTTTTCCCCGCGCGATGAGGTCGGCGGCCGCACCGAGCGCGTCCGGCATACTTCCCGCTACGCCGGAGAATCGGACGCCGAACTCCGGTGCGCCGAGGTCGGCGATGGTGATCACTCGCTGCGGATCTCCGGTCAGTTCGACGAGTTCGCGGATGATTCCCGAACCGGCCAGGTCGAGGGCCGCATCGATGCGGCCGAGTCGGCGTACTCGATCGACCCAGCCCTCGCCGTAGGTGGTGGCGATGGCGCCGAGGCTGCGCAGGTAGTCCTGATTCGCCGCCCCGGCCGTGCCGATCACCGTGATGCCGCGCTCGCGGGCGATCTGGAGCACGGCCGACCCGACTCCGCCGGACGCGCCGCTGACCAGCAGGGTGTGTCCGGGCCGCGCGCCCACCTGGTCGATGATGCGCAATGCCGTCTCCACCACGGACGGATAGCCGGCCGCTTCCTCGAACGCGAGCCCGTCGGGCATGCGGGCCCACGCCGACAGCACTGCGAACTCGGCACAGGTGCTCGAACCTTCGCCGAATACGGCGTCACCGATCGCGAAACCCGTTACGCCCTCGCCGATTTCGTCCACCACGCCGGCCGCGTCCTGTCCGACTCCGGCGGGCAACTCGAGCGGATGGGCCTGCTGGAACTGCCCTTCGCGAATCCGCCAGTCGACGGGGTTCACGCCCGCCGCGCGCACGGCGATGCGGATCTGCCCGGGGCCCGCGTGCGGCTCCTCGGCGTCTACGAGTTGCAGGACTTCCGGGCCGCCGAACTCGGCGAAACTCACCTTCTTCATGCGAACGACAATAACACTAACGGTTAGTGTTTTGTAGTTGTTAGTTTTTCATACTTGATAGCATCCAGAGGTGACTGCGCCGACCGGACGTCGTGAGCGGAAGAAGGCCGCGACCCGCCAGAAGATCGCCGATACCGCGCTGCGGCTCTTCCTCGAGCGCGGCTACGACGCGGTCGGTATCCGGGATGTGGCCGCCGAAGCCGACGTGGCGGTGACCACGCTGTTCTCCCACTTCGCCTCGAAGGAAGCGCTGGTTTTCGAGCGGGACGTCGACTTCGAACAGCGCCTCACCCGGGCGGTCACCGACCGGGCCGCGGGGGAGCCGCTCATGCCCGTGCTGCGGCGCGAGATTCTCGCGCTGGTCCGGCATTGCACGGCGGAAGGCGCCGATCCGATCTGGCGCATGATCGACGACTCGCCCGCTCTGCGGCAGTACGAGGAGTCGATGCGGCTGCGGCACGCCGAGTCGCTGGCGACGGCCATCGCGGCGGACCCCGATCTGTCTCGCACTCCGACGGCCTGCCGGACGATCGCGAGATTCGTGATCGACGCCTACTCACTGGCCCGCGAGTCGGCCGATCCGGATGCCGCGGTGGACGAGATCTTCGCGATGATCGATGGTGCGTGGGCGGTCGCGCCGAAAATCGATTCCGCTGCGGGATAAGCGATTTACCGCCTGCACCGGAATCGATCCCGGTCGGTCAGCCGGCGACCGAGCGGAAGAATGCGCGAATATCGGTGACGAGTTCCGCAGGCGCCTGGAGGGAAGCGAAGTGGCCGCCCACGGGGTACTCGTTCCAGCGCACGATCGTGTTGGCCGACTCCGCCAAGCCGCGAACGGCCCGGTCGCCTCGGAAGTTCGCGACCGCGGTGGGTACGCCCGACGGCGCGGGTTTGCTGCCCCACGACGCCCCGGACTCCCGGTAGATCCGGGCCGCGGAGCCGGCGGTGCCGGTGAGCCAATAGGTAGTGACGTCGGTCAGGATGATGTCGCGATCGACCGGCGCTTGGTCGGTGGCCGTCGGATCCCAGTCGACGAACCATTCGAGATTCCAGGCGAGTTGGCCGACCGGTGAGTCGTTGAGGGCGTAGGCGATGGTCTGCGGCCGCAACGCCATCTGGGTCGCATAGCCGTTGTGGCCGTACCACCACAGCTGGTTCGCGACGGCCTTCGCGCGGTCCGCTTCCGACAGTTCGTCGAGTTCCCGGCCGGACCCGGTCGCGGTCGCGGCATCGGCCAGCGCGTTGACGTGCACACCGATCACCTTGTCCGGTGCGACCCGGCCCAGAGCGGGGGAGATGAGACTGCCGTAGTCGCCCCCTTGGGCGCCGTAGCGTTCGTAGCCGAGCCGTTCCATCAGCGTTGCCCAGGTGCGCGCGATTCGCGGTACGTCCCAACCGGTTTCGTGAGTCGGGCCGGAGAATCCGAAGCCCGGTACCGACGGTGCCACCACGTGGAACGCGTCGGCCGGATCACCGCCGTGAGCGCGCGGATCGGTCAGCGGTCCGAGGATGTCGAGGAAGTCGGCGGGCGTGCTGGGCCAGCCGTGGGTGAGGATCAGTGGCGTCGCGTCGGGTTCGGGAGAGCGAGCATGCATGAAATGCACTGTCTGCCCGTCGATTTCGGTGAGAAACTGCGGGACCTTGTTCAATCTCGACTCGTGTTCGCGCCAGTCGTAGCCGGTGCGCCAGTACTCGGCCAGCTCGATCAGGTAGTCGCGATCGACCCCGTACGACCAGCCGACGCCCGGCAGGGCATCGGTCCATCGGGTGCGTGCGAGCCGAAAGTGCAGTTCGTCCAGGTCTTCCTGTGGAATGTCGATGCGGAACGGGGTGATCGGCGTATCGGTCATGAGAGGAGCATCCACCGCGTATAGGACGGAAACGGTCCTACTCGTGCGGGATGATCGATCCATGCCCGAAACCACGCCGGCGCGGCTGTTGCGATTGCTGTCGCTGTTGCAGACACATCGCGACTGGACCGGAACGGAGCTGGCCGAGCGACTCGACGTCACCACTCGCACCGTCCGGCGCGATGTGGAACGCCTGCGCGAATTGGGATATCCCGTGCACGGCGTGATGGGACCGGAGGGCGGCTACCGTCTCGGCGCCGGTGCGTCACTCCCGCCGCTGCTGCTGGACGACGACGAAGCGGTGGCCGTCACGATCGGACTGCAGACCAACACCACCGGCAATGTCGCCGGCATCGAGGAAACGTCGCTGCGCGCGCTGACCAAGGTGGAGCAGGTACTTCCGGCCCGGCTGCGCCACCGCGTCGACGCGCTGCGCGGCGCCGTGGTCGCCATGCCGCCCCGCTACGATCCGGGTCCCGCTGTCGACGCCGATCAGCTCACCGCCATCTCCGCCGCCATTCGCGCCGCCGAAACGCTGCGCTTCGACTATCGCAGTCATGCGGGCGAGGACACCCGGCGCACCGTGGAGCCGCATCGCATCGCGCATTGGAGTCATCGGTGGTATCTCGTCGGCTGGGACAGCGACCGGGCCGACTGGCGCACCTTCCGCGTCGACCGCATGTCGCTGCGGACCCCCAACGGGCCGCGCTTCACACACCGTCCGTCCCCCGACGGCGACGTCGTCGCCTATCTGCGTCGCACGATGGGTTTCGCGATGTGGCCGTACCGCTCGGTCATGCGCGTCCACGTCCCCGCCGAACAACTGGCCGGGCGCATCGAGGGTCTGGTCACCCCGATCGACGAGCACACCTGCCGACTCGAAATGGGTTCGGACTCCTACGCTTTGGTGGCACTGGTGGTCGGCATGCTCGATGTGGAATTCGAGGTCGAATCGCCGCCGGAACTGGTGGAACATCTGCGGGCCCTCGCGGGCCGGTTCACCCGGGCTGCAGGTGGACAGTGATCGCCGGTCGTGGCGATGAGTTTCCGGCCGTCGGCGCGTCGTTATTCGCGTACCCGCCTGCTGCGGTGGGCCTGCGATCGGAGGAGAGACTGTGGCGATCAAGCGGATGGACAACGTGCTCATCGTGGTCGAGGACATCGACGCGGTGATCGCGTTCTTCGTCGAACTCGGTATGGAGCTGGAGAACAAGGGGCCGGTCGAGGGGCGGTGGGTGGAACGCATCATCGGAGTCGACGATGTGCGGCAGGAGGTCGCGATGCTGCGAACTCCCGACGGTCACGGCCGGGTGGAACTCGCGATGTTCCATGAGCCGCAACCGATCCGGTCCGAGCCGCAGCACGCGCCCGCCAACACACTCGGCATTCGCCGCATCATGTTCGCCGTCGACGATATCGACGACGTCATCTCCCGCCTGCGTGCGCACGGCGCCGAACTCGTCGGCACGGTGGAGCAGTACGAACAGATCTTCCGGCTCTGCTACGTCCGTGGTCCCGAGGGGATCATCGTCGGCTTGGCCGAGGAAATCGGCTGACCAGGGAAAACTGGCGTATCAGCGGTCGTGTCAGGCCGGCATCAGGGGCGTATCAGCCGTCCGCCGCACAGTTGTCCCCATGAACAGCACAGCAATCGCCGCCTCCGGGTTGCGGAAGGCATACGGGGACAAGACGATCCTCGACGGGATCGATCTGAGCATCGAGGCCGGGACCATCTTCTCGCTGCTCGGTCCGAACGGGGCCGGGAAGACGACGACCGTGAACGTGTTGACCACGTTGGCGAAGGCCGACGGCGGGACGGCTCGAATCGCGGGGCACGATCTCGCCACCGAGGGCAAGGCCGTGCGCGCGGCGATCGGGGTGACCGGGCAGTTCGCGGCGGTGGACGATCTGCTGACGGGTGAGGAGAACCTGCGCCTGATGGCGGGGCTGCATCGCCTGCGCGGGGCCGCGGGCAAGCGGGTGGTGGCCGACCTGCTGGAGCGGTTCGATCTGGTGGAATCCGCGAGTAAGCGCGCGGCGACCTACTCCGGCGGGATGCGCAGGAAGCTGGATCTGGCGATGACGCTGGTCACCAAACCGCAGATCGTTTTTCTGGACGAGCCGACCACCGGACTGGACCCGCGCAGCCGGCGCACCATGTGGGACATCGTGCGGGAGTTGACATCCGAGGGCGTGACGATCTTCCTCACTACCCAGTACCTCGAGGAAGCCGATCAGCTGGCCGACCGGATCGCGGTACTCGACCAGGGGCGCATCGTCGCCGAAGGCACACCCGACGACCTCAAGCGCCTGGTGCCCGGCAGCCACATCCAGCTTCGTTTCACCCAACCCGAGGAACTGGATGCCGCCGCGCGCAGCCTGCCCGGCGCCACCCGTGACGACAGCGCGCTGACCCTGCGCGTCCCCGGCAACGGCGGCACGAAGTCTCTGCGCCACCTGCTGGATCGGCTCGCCGAGTCCTCGGTCGAGGCCGAGGAGGTCACCGTCCACACCCCCGATCTCGACGACGTCTTCCTTTCCCTGACCGGTCACGCGACCACGGAGGTTTCCCCGCGATGAGTACGATCACCATGCCCGCACCCCTGTCCGATGCGTCGATGATGTTGGGCCGCAACTTCACCCACATCGCCCGCAGCCCCGTCACCATCTTCAACGCGGCACTGATGCCGGTCGTGATGATGCTGATCTTCGTCTACGTCTTCGGCAACGCCTTCGATGTCGGCGGCCACTACATCGATTACGCCACACCGGGTTTGATCCTGCTGGCCATCAGCTACGGCCTGTCCGGCACCGCGGTGTCGGTGAGCTCCGATATGGCGAAGGGCATCATCAACCGGTTCAAGGTCATGGACGTCTCCCGCAGCGCCATCCTGATCGGTCACGTGGCGGCGACCATGCTGACCAACCTGGTCGCCATCGCGGCCGTCATCGGTGTGGCCTTCGCCCTGGGGTTCCGTCCGCCGGCGAGTGCGACGGACTGGCTCGCCGCCATCGGCATCATGGTCGCGACCTCGTTCGCGGCATCCTGGCTCACCGTCGCACTCGGAATGGCCGCGAAGACACCGGAATCCGCCGGTATGAGCGTGGTGCCGCTGATCATGCTGCCCTTCGTCAGCAGTGCGATCGTGCCGGCCGACAAGATGGGCCAGGGTATCCGGCAGTTCGCGCAGTACCAGCCGTTCACGCCGATCATCGAATCGCTGCGCGGATTTCTCGAAGGCCACCCGTCCGGCGGTTATACGGCCGCCGCGCTGGCCTGGTGCGCCGGATTCGCCGTGGTCGGATTCCTCTGGTCGCGTGCCACGTTCACCAAGCGAGCGTAGTCGCCACCAATTCCTCCCACTTTTCCTCCGCCCCTTCCTTCGTCGCCTCGGTGAACCGCTGGTCACCGAGGCGACGTCGTGCTGTCTGCTCGATCCGCTCCACATCCGGCTGGGACCGGTCGACCAGGCCGCGGATCGCGGCACTGGCCGCCAGCAACCGGACGGCCTGTTCGTCTTGTTCGGCCCGCGACGCCAGATCCGCGATCCCCACCAGTATCAGGGCGGTGAGAGGTGCGTAGCCGGCGCCGGTCGCGGCGCGGAACGCCGCGGCGTGCAGTGCCCGAGCAGCATCCAGATCCATTGTGAGGCAACCCATCTGGTGGTTACGCAATGCGTCGACGTAGCTCTGGCCGGCGTCGCCGCCCTGCACGGAAGACGCGATCTCGATCTGCCGGCGGGCCTGTTCCGTATCGCCCTGCCACCGCGCCAGCTCCGCCTTCGTGAACGCGAATTCGGCCAGTGCGTTCGGCCAGGCGGACCGGTCCGCGTAGCGCTGCGCCTCGGACATGGCCTCGGCGCTCGCCTCCGCATCGCCCTGCAGCCAATACAGTTGAGCCTGGCGCGCCCGGATCAGGAAAACGTCCTCGATGGCGCCGACCTCGGTGACCACCGCGATCGCCTCGTCCAGATAAGCACAGGCCGTGGCGAATTCGCCGCGCATGGCGATCCTGTTGGCCAGCTCGGTCAGCGCGAACGACATACCCCAGCGCTCGCCGAGCGCCCGGAATTCCGCCAGTGCCGCCTCGAGATGGTCGTCGGCCTCCCGGCCGGGGAAGCCGAGGGCGATGCGCGCCTTGCCCACCTGCAGCCGGGCCAGCGCCCGCACCCAGGGATCGTCGTGGGTGAGCAGCGGTTCGAATGCGGTCAGGAATTCGTCTCCGCCGCGCAACATGCGTTGCAGAGCGCCGATGAATGCCAGTAGCGGATAGTCGGATTCGCTGTTTCGGCCAAGCTGGTAGGCCTTGTGGACCCATTCCGCCACCTGGTGCTCGTCGTTCGGCCCGGAACTCATGAAATGCACGAGCAAGCCGTAGACCCTGGCCCGGAATTCGTCGCCACCCGAATTGTCTGCGGTGCGGGCACTCTCGCTGCCGCCTCCGTGCCCGCCGATTCGTGCTGGGTTGTCGGCGGCACTCGCGAGGGCACTGCGTGGTGATGCTTCGCTGCCGCCTCCGTGCCCGCCGATTCGTGCCGCGGCGGTGATCAGTTCCATACCTTCGGCTTTGTGCCCGCCGAGCCACCAGTACCAGCCGGCGGCCGCCGCGAGCCGCAACGCTCCCGCCGCGTCGTCGTCGGCGAGCGCGCCGCGCAGCGCGACCGCGATGTTGTCGTGTTCGGCCTCGAGTTTCGCGAGCCACTCCAACTGCTCGGCGCGGCGCAGATGCGGCTCGGCGGTCTCGGCGAGGGTCGTGAAGTACGAGAGGTGTTGCCGGCGTACATGTTCTGATTCACCCGCCTCGACCAGGCGATCGTAGGCGTACCGCCTGATCGTCTCGAGCATCCGGTAGCGCGGTTCGGTGTCCGGCGAGGTGAGCAGCAGCGACTTCTCGGTCAGCGCCGTCAGCAGTTCGAGCACCTCCCACTGCTCGACGTCACCCGCCGCGTCGGATGCGCCCGCGCAGATCCGCTCGGCCGCCTCGAGGCTCGCTCCGCCGGCGAAGACCGCCAGCCTGCGCAACACCGTCCGTTCCGCATCGGTGAGCAGTTCCCAGCTCCAATCCACCACCGCGCGCAGCGTCCGATGCTGCGCGATGGCGGTGCGGCTGCCGCCGGTGAGCAGCCGGAACCGATCGTCGAGGCGGTCGGCGAGCTGATCGAGGGACATGGTGCGTAACCGTGCCGCGGCCAGTTCGATGGCCAGCGGTATGCCGTCGAGCGCACGACATATTCGCGCGATGGTCGACAGAGTGACGGGATCGGTCGTCTCCAGATCGGCACGGACCGCGCCGGCCCGGTCGCGCAACAATTGCACGGCGGGGGAGGATTCGATCTCGGCCGGGCTCGCGTCCGCGGCAGGCAACGCCAACGGCGCCACCTGCCACAGCGCCTCGCCCGTGATGCCGAGTGGTTCCCGGCTCGTGGCAAGGATTCGCAGGCCCCGGCATTCGCCGAGCACCCGGTGGGCGAAGGTCGCCGCGGAGTCGATCACGTGCTCGCAGTTGTCCAGGATCAGCAGCGTTTCGCGGTCGCGGATCGCCGCGACGAGTCGGTCCACCGGTTCCGCGTCCGGTGTGCCGCCGAGCAGCGCGTCCCGCAGCCCGAAGGCGGCGAGGGCCGATTGCGCGACGTCACCGTCGGCGCCGACGGCTGCCAGTTCCACCAGCCACGCCCCGTCTGGTAGATCGTCGAGCAGGGTGCGTGCGGTTTCCAGCGCCAGCCTGGTCTTCCCGGAGCCGCCCGGCCCGGTCAAGGTGGTGAGCCGATGGTTCGCGAGGAGTTCGCGCACCGCGGCGATATCGGTGTATTTGCCCACGTACCTGGTCAATTCGGCCCGCAGGTTGGTCTTGCGTTCGTTGTCTCGCGGTCCCGCTTCGCCGCGCAGCAGGGCCACGTGCAGGTCGGATAGTTCCGGCGAGGGATCCACGCCCAGGGTGTCGGCGAGTGCTTCGCGGGCCCGCTGGTAGACGAGCAGTGCCTCGGCGCCGCGGCCCGCGGCGGCCAGGGCCCGCATCAAGGCGGCGACCAGTCGTTCCCGGACCGGATGCCGGGCGACCAGCTCGGTGAGTTCGGCGACCAGATCCGCTCCGCGGCCGAGGCGGATCTCCGCTTCGTACAGATCCTCCAGCGCGGCCAGATGCAACCCTTCGAAGCGGGTGACCACCGCCGCGACCGCCTCGCTGTCGCGCACATCGATGTCCTGCATCGGCGCCCCGCGCCACAACCCCAGCGCCTCACGGAGCAGATGCGTCTGCCGGACGACGTCGCCGCCACGAGCCTGGTCGAGGAGCCGTTCGAACCGCAACGCGTCGACCGCGCCCGGATCCACCGCCAGCCGGTAGCCGCCCGCATGCCCGTCGAGCGAACCGTCCGGCAGCACCCGCCGCAGCCGGGAAACCAACGCCTGCAACGCATTCGCCGCGTCCGCGGGCGGTTGCTCACCCCAGATCCAGTCGACCAGAGTCGTTCTGGGGACCGCGCGGCCCGGTTCGAGTGCGAGGGCGATCAACAGCGCCCGCAACCGCGCGCCCGGTACCTCGATCACTTCACCGTCATCTGCTCGGATGTCGAGCGTTCCAAGCATCCCGATTCGCACCCGCAACATTCTGCCGTGGCGGACCGACCGGTGTGAGATCACCCGTCCCACCAGCGGAAACAGCATGTCAGGGGAGATGTCAGCCCGGCGTCAGCCCGATATCAGCGCCCGTGGCGACAGTAGTTCTCGTGAACAGCACAGCGATCCGCACCGCGGACCGGTTCACCGGCCGGATCCCCCGATCCCGCCGCCCGATTCCCAGCAGAACCCAGGAGAACGCAATGCCTGCTTTCCAGACCCCGGAACCGATCGCCGTCGCCGTCGAGGTGCTGTCCGGCAACGTCACCGTCACCGCCTCCGATCGCACCGACACGGTCGTCGCGGTCCGCCCCGCCGATGCGGCCAAGAAGGCCGATGTGCGCGCCGCCGGGCAGACGCGGGTCGACTTCGCCGACGGCACCCTGACCGTCACGACGCCGAAGGACTGGCGGACCTACAGCCCCTTCGGCGGCAATCCGTCGATCGAGGTGACCATCGAGGTGCCGACCGGCTCCCGTTTCCAGGGCACCGCCGGTGTGGGCCGAATCCTCGGCGCCGGCGAACTCGGCGAATGCGTGCTGGAGGTGTCGGCCGGCGACATCGTCGTCGAACGCCCGCTCGGTTCGGTGACCGCGAAGACCGCCCAGGGCAATATCCGGATCGCGGAGGCCACGCGCGGTGTGCTCCGGCTGGAGACCTCGACGGGCGAGCTCGAGGTCGGCATCCGCCCGGGCAGCGCGGCGCGGCTGGAAACCACGGTCGCGAGCGGCGCCGTGCACAACCAGCTGGGACCGGTCGACGGTGCGCAGGACGACGAGCACACCGTGCGGGTGTACGCGCGCAACGCGTTCGGCAACGTCATCATCCGGCACGCGTCCGCCGCCTGAGGCCCCCTTCGTCTTTTTCGAGAGGAAAACGCCATGACCCGAACGGTTTCCGTCCCGCACGGCCTGCCCATGGAGCGCAATGCGGGGCCCTTCGATCCACCCCGCGAGATCACCCGGCTGCGCGATGCCCACCCTGTCAGTCCGATGATCTTTCCCGACGGCCACCAGGGCTGGCTGGTCACCGGCTACGACGAGGTGCGCAGTCTTCTGGCCGACTCCCGGTTCAGCTCGCGTCAGGACATCGGCGTTCTGCACGTGCCCTACGAGATTCCGGGCATGCCCGTGGCCACCGAGCCGTCGCCGCAGATCCCCGGCGTCTTCATCGCGATGGACGCGCCGGATCACACCCGGTTGCGGCGCAAACTCGTCGGCGCCTTCACCGTCCGACGGATGAAGCAGCTCGAGGACCACATCGTGGAAATCGTCGAGCGGCAACTGGAGGCGATGGCGCGGCTGACCCCGCCGATCGACCTGGTCGCGGAGTTCGCACTGCCGGTGCCCTCGCTGGTGATCTGCGAACTGCTCGGCGTTCCCTACGAGGATCGCGAGACCTTCCAGGTCAACTCGGCGAAGTTCCTCGTCAAGGACCAGGCGCTCGAGGAGAAGATGGCGGCCTACGGCGCGTTGACGACGTATCTGGCCGAACTTGTCGTCCGCAAGCGCGCCGAACCGGGTGAGGACATCCTCTCCGATCTGGCCCGCCACGACGATCTCACCATCGAGGAACTGACCGGCATCGCCTTCCTGCTCCTGCTGGCGGGACACGAGACCACCGCGAACATGCTGGGGCTCGGCACCTTCGCGCTGCTCGAGCATCCGGAACAGGCGGCCGAACTGCGTGCCGATCCGGCTCTGGTTCCCGAGGCGGTCGAGGAACTCATGCGCTACCTCTCGGTCGCCGACATCTTCTACCGCTACGCCACCGAGGACATCGAGCTCGGCGGCGAAACCATCGGCAAGGGTTCGACCGTCGTCGTCTCGCTGCTGGCCGCCAACCGCGACCCGCGCCGCTTCGACGATCCCGACACCCTCGACGTGCACCGCACGGCCCGTGGTCACCTGTCCTTCGGTCACGGCATGCACCTGTGCCTCGGTCAGCAACTGGCGCGGATCGAGATGCGCGCCGGATTCGCCGGACTGCTACGCCGCTTCCCGACCCTGGCCCTGGCCGTTCCGGCCGAGGCGGTGAGGTTGCGGACCGATATGAATATCTACGGGGTGCATGCACTTCCGGTCACGTGGACGGATGTCGCGGAGTAGTCGGGGGAGCGGTTCAGGCGGCCGGGGTGATGTGCTCGGCCGACCCGCCGATCACCGCGGCGCCGGGGCCGGCGAGGGTGCGGATGAACGACAGCTGCGCGGCCCGGCCTTCGGCTACGACGCGCTCGAACTGTCCGGGAATCAGCCGGGCCCGCGCCGACCGCGCGAGGTTGACCGGTATGCGCAGCACGGGATACCAGGGCAGGGTGCGACTGGGCAGTCCGAGTCGTTTCATCGCGGACGGGCCCAGATACATCATCGCGATCGACAGATGCTGGGATCGGGCGATCCGCCGCCGCAGCCCCTGTAGATGGTCGTAGTGCCAGCCGAGCGGTTCGTCGCGCATCGGGATCGCGAGCTGGCGGGAGGTGTCGTCGGGGTTCGTGATGGCGGTCATCGTGTGGTAGAGAATGCGGACGCTGTCGCGAAAGTCCGTGGGCAGGAAGCGTTCCTCGACACCCATCACCCAGCCGACGTAGCGGGCGAGATGGGCCATGGCATCCGCGTCGCGGGGGGTGATCACGACTCCCATGCCGATGGCTCCGATCATCGGAGCGATCAGCGCGCCGACCAGTGTGGCGGCCATATCGGTCTGATTGATCGGCAGCCCCCACTCCTCGGCTCGCCAGTCCGGCATCGCGGCCACGTGCCGGCGCACCAGCGAATGGATCAACCGGACGTGCACGGTCGAGCGAAAACCGCTGCCCCGCAGTGCCATTCCACCCGGCGCGGTGACGTCCATCGCCCACTGCGTGGTCTCGGCGAATCGTTTGGCCGGGCCCTTCTCCAGGGCGCCGGTGCGCAGCAGGGTCTTGTTGAAACCGGAGGCCAGGTATCCGCCGAGGAACGACATGTCGCGGGCGACGTAGATCCCGTCGCGACCGCCGAGGCAGGAGACACGCTCGGCATGGCGGATCTTTCGCCGATCGACCCACTCGGGCACCGCTTCGACGTATTCGAAGAATTCGCGCAGCGGCCCGGGGGCTTCCGGTACCGCGGCGATGCCGTCGCGCAGGGCGCGTTCGAACTGCGGCCGGGTGGTGGCCATCCCCTCGCGATACATCCACTCGACGAGCTCGTCCATCGGCCGGTCGCCGACGGTCAGCGCCTCGCCCAGCTCGCGAAATTCTTCCGGACCCGGGGTGCCGAGTCCGAGCATCCGGGCGAGGGTGCCGAGGCCGGGGCCCGGAACGGGGCGCGGTGAGTTCGGGTGCCGGAGCGGAACGGTAGGCGTCACGAGGTCCTCCTCATCGAAGATCTGGCAAGATCCTCTACCAGAAATTCTATTTTGGCAAGGTCCCCTGCCAAAAGTGAGGCTCAGTCCCGCCGCGAGTCGTAGTCGTTGTACGCCTTCCGATTCCGACGGATGATGCTGCTGCTTACTGTTCGTAACCTTGGAGGCTGCGGTGGAAATCGCGTACTGGATCGTCGGGGCGCTGCTGGCGGTGTTCTACCTCTACTCGGGCGGAATCAAGATTCTGCGGTCGAAGGATCAACTACGGCCGATGATGGGGTGGATCGATACCGTGCCACTGGGGCTGGTGCGGGGCATCGGTGTGAGCGAGGTGCTCGGCGCGGCCGGGCTGATCCTGCCGCCGCTGACCGGCATCGCCGTGGTTCTCGCGCTTCTGGCCGCCGTCGGATTGGCGCTGGTGCAGATCGGTGCGCTCGTGCTGCATCTGCGCCGCGGCGAGGTGAAGCTGATCGGCCTGAATGTCGTCCTGCTGGTGCTGGCCCTCGTCGCCGCGTGGTTGTCCACCGTGTGGTTGTGAGCGATACGCCGTCCGCGTCACCGCGACGCTGATGTCGCGCAACGGTGACCGACACTGCCTGGGGATCGCTGGCAATTCGAGCTGAGCGCCTCGAATATGGCTTATAGTCCCAGCTGGATTGCCGGAAATGGTCGAAGTTCCGAACCTGTGGCCACATGGCAGCGAGTCCTTGGCAAATATTCGCTCGGGCGGGCGGAAGGAACGGCGGATGGGCACCGTGATCGGCAGGACCCTGCCATTGGCCGCCGCGATCGCGGTGAGTCCGCTGCCGCTGATCGTCGCGGTGCTGATGCTGGTGTCGGGGCAGGCGCGAGCGAAGAGCAGCGGATACCTGCTCGGGCGGATCTGCGGATTCGCGGTGCTCGTCGCCGCGGTGGCGCTGCTGATCGGCGCGTCCACCGCCGAGCATCTGCATCCCCATCACGCCTCGACGGCGACCTCGATCATCCGGCTCTGCGGCGGGATCGGGCTGCTCGGTGTCGCGGTGTGGTTCGGGTACCAGCGCACCCGCGGCGTGGAGAAGCCGCGGAAACTGTGGGATCGAGTCGACCGCGTGACTCCCATGGGCGCCTTCGGGCTCGGCGTGGCGTTCGTGATCATCGATATCAGCACGCTCGTGCCCGCCGTCATGGGCGGCCTCGATATCGCGGAGGCGCGGTTTTCGGCGCCCAGAGCGCTCGGCGCCGGTGCGATCTTCCTCGTGATCGCGCTGGCCTCGTGCATCGCGCCGGTCGCCGCCTACCTGGTCGCGGGCGATCGGCTGGACCAACCCCTCGCCGCCACCAAGACCTGGTTGGTCGCCAATGATCGAACCGTGATGATGGTGCTGCTGTTCCTCGTGGGAACGATGCTGATCGGCCGGGCGATCGAAGCCCTGACGTCCGGATAGCTTGCGGTTCAGTCCCGTCCCGTATCCCACGCGGCCGTGCCGAGCAGCCCGGGATAGCTGGCGAGCAGTGCGAGAAGGCTCGTCACCAGCCGCGGATCCCAGTGGCCCTCGACGCGCAGCACGTCGTCGGAAAAGTCCAGCGGCACCGTGCCGTTCGCGTTGTCGCGCCAGCGGATCCGGCGGGGCATGCGGGCGAGGTCGCCGTCGCCGCCGCCGAGGAAGATCGACGCGACGATGAGTACGCCGAGGGCAAGCTGGACCGGGAAGAACAACCACCACACGACCCACCAACCGGACTGGCCTTTGTGGCCGACGACCGGTTCGCGTCCCACCGGGGTGACCGTCCAACGCGTGCGGAACCGCCCGTCACGGCATCCCGGCTCCCGGACCACGGTGCCGACGGGTTCGCCCGCGGCGCCCAGGATGTCGAAGTATGCGGATCCGCGGCGTTCGGCGCTCTTGGTGACGACGCGAGCGAACACGCGGCGCCGATCGGGGTCCGCCCAGAGGACGAAGGCCCGGCCACCCTGTTTGCGCAGGGCCTGATATTCCGCGAATCCGTCCGCGGGCATATCGCGCTCCACGTAGACGGGAGCGATTGCGGGCCCGGCGTTTCCGTATCCCTCCGGCTGCCCGGATGTGCCGGAGATCCGCCAGACAGATCCGCGCCTGTTCGTCCGGACATCGGCGGCCTTCCCTATCGACAGCCTCATCACAATCCCTCCCCGCCGACACGGCCCTTCGATCCGACAAGCGGTGAAGACCCTACCGTTTCCGCGCGCCACACCGCCGCGCCGCAATTGCTTTCACGGAGCGGTCGCTGACGACCGCCGGTGATGTAGATCACGGCCGCGGGTTGTTATGCGACGGGTTCGGCGGGCGTCTTGTGTGCGTCCACGCAACGAGGGTTCGGCGACTGCGGCGGCTCATCTCGCCGCCGCCGGTCCGTCTCCTCTGTCCGAAGGAAAGACCATGCGTATCACCATCTTCGGGGCCAACGGTCCCACCGGTCGCCAGCTCACCGCCCAGGCTCTGGCCGCCGGGCATCAGGTCGCGGCGGTGACGCGGCAGCCGGGCGGATTCCCGCTGCGCCATGATCGGCTCGAGGTGATCGGCGCCGATGTTTTCGATCCGGGGGCGGTCGACGCCGCGGTGAAGGGCCGGGACGCGGTGCTGTCCGCGCTCGGTGTGCCGCCGAGCAAGCAACCGATCACCACCTATTCCGACGGTGTGTCGAACATCGTGACGGCGATGCGGCGCCACGGCGTGGGCCGGGTCGTGGTGGTGAGTTCGGCCGGGGTCGATCCGCGCCCATACAGCGAGGGTGGCTTCCTCTTCAACCGGTTGCTGGTGCCGTATGTGACGCGGGTGGCGGGCAAAACGCTGTACGACGATATGCGGCGGATGGAATCGCTCCTGCGTGACAGTGATCGGGACTGGACCGTGGTACGCCCGAGTGGCCTCTACGACCGGCCCGACGTCACCGATTACACGATGGTCGAGGGACACGCCGACGGGATATTCACCGCCCGTAGCGATCTGGCCGCGAGCATGCTGGCCGCCGTCACCGAGGGGCGCTTCGTCCGCGCCGCGGCCGGGGTGATCACCACCGATTCCGGCAATCCCACCCTGCTGCGGTGGATCCGGCAGCAGGCGAGTGCCGGCCACTGAACGCACCGGGGCCAGGCATTTCGAACCGGTGGCGAAGTTCATGCACGTGCTGCCGGTCGGCTGGGTCGAGGCGTCCGATCCGCCGTGAACTCCGCTAGGCCCCGCCGAAACCGCGGTAGGGGCTCAGCGGGATCACTGTGAATTCGGAGACTCCGGCTGCGGCCATGGGCAGTTGCGCGACGATGGCGTTCGCCTGTTCGGCATCGGCCGCCTCGATGGTGAAGCAGGCGCCGGCGATATCGCCGCGCAGCCAGATCTGGCGGACGACGCCGTCGAGGTAGAGCTTGCGAACGTGGTCGGTTTCGGCCGGGAGTACCTCCTCGAAGTCCGCATCGGTGAACGTCTCGGTGCGGCGGCGGGAGAGAACCATGAATTGCATTGCGACTCCGGATCTTGTCGAGTTGAGGCGACCATTCTCCCGCGTCGATGTTCGGCGGAGCCCCCACCTGAGGTGAGAGAATGCGACGCCTTTTCGCTCACCGTTGACCGTGGGTGGTGACCTGCCTACAGTGATCGGAACCGGCTCGGTGCGGCTCGGCCTTCGGATGGAGGTCGCCGCGGGTCGAAACCTGCTGTCGTGCACGGAGGTTCGGATGAACGACGCTCGTCGGTTCGTGGTGATCGGTGGTGGTCTGGCCGGGCTCGCCTCGGCCGTCTGGCTGGCCGAGGCCGGGAAGCGGGTCACACTGCTGGAACGCCGGGCCCGGCTCGGTGGTCGCACCCAGGCGATGACGGTCGCCGAGGTCGGCGATACTCCCGACAACGGCCAGCATGTGATCGCCAGCGGATACCACCACCTCTTCCGCTACCTCGCGAGCGTCGGCACCGAGAAGTACGTGGAATTCCCCACCGGAGGCACGCTGCGCTGGCCGGGCGGACGCGCAACGGCGTTGCACACCAGAGGTATCCGGGCGTTCGGCACACTGCTGGGCGCCCATCCGGATGCCGGGCTGGTGGAGCGACTGGCCGCCGCGCGGGCGACGATGCGGCTGGGTCTGCAATGTCTGTTCCAGCCCGCGGATCTGGCCGACATCACCACCGAGCAGTGGTTCGAGCGCATCGGTATGCCCGCGAAAGCCCGTGAGGCGCTGTGGGATTGGCTCGCGCTGGGCATCGCCGCCGAACCGGTGCAGCGCGAATGCGCGAAGGTCTTCGCCGATGTGCTGGCCACCGGCATCCGGCTGGGCGTGCGGGATCGGCGCGCGGTCACCATCGGCTATCCGAGCGTCGACCTCGATACGCTCTACATCACCGGTGCGGAGGAGGTGTTCGGCCGCCACGGAGTGGAGGTCCGCTATCGCGCGGTGGCGGACCGAATCCGGATCGAGGACGGGGCGGTGACCGGTGTCGATCTGGTGGACGGCAGCACGGTCCCGGCCGATGCCGTGATCTGCGCCGTACCCAATTCCCGGATCCACGGCCTGCTCGACGATCTGCCCGAACACGCCGAGATCTACGCCGCCGCAGACAAATTGGGCGCCACCCCGATCGTCAGCACCAATCTGTATCTGGACCGCCCGCTCGGCACGCGCAGTGCGATGGAGGCGATCATCGGCGGGACCGGGGTGATCGACGAGGTGTTCGACCGGCAGCGCATGCACGGCCGCGAACCGGACGGCACCTGGCTGTACTGCCTGACCACCAGCGGCGCCTACGAGCAGATCCACAAGAGCAGCGACGACATCCTCGACGAGCAGATGGCGCTGCTGCGCCGTTATTACCCCGATGCGGCCGATGCGCGGGTGGTGCACGGTCATGTGGTCAAGATGCCGAAGGCGACCTTCTCCCAGGCCCTGGGCACCGACGGGCTGCGGCCGGATCAGCGCACCTCGGTGCCGACCCTGATGCTGGCGGGGGACTGGACCCGCACCGACTGGTCGGCCACGATGGAAAGCGCTGTTCAGAGCGCCTCGAAGGCGGTGGCGGCGCTGCTGCGACTGCCGCCGCTCTAGCGAGTTCGCGGCCCGCGAAGCGGCTCCAGGAACGCCCTGGCGACCTCGAGGTGGTCGGGGGTCAAACCGGTGTGGCGGTCGACCGGGACGAGCAGGGTGGGTGCGACGGTGTCGGTGCGGCATTCGGCCCAGCCCTGGTCGGCGGGCTGGAACTCGTCGTCGAACCAGCACAGCGGCCGGCGTCCGGCCCAGCGGTCGATGGTCGGAAGCTTTCCGTGGTGGTTCTCGCGATGCCGAATTCCGTTGTCCTCGAAGATGATCACCTCCAGCGGCGGCAATCCGAGGACGGGACCGAGGACCGTATTCGCCTCGTACTCCCACGCGGTCGCCCACACGAGTTCGGCATCGGTGATCTCGGCCAGTTCCAGCAGTCGCGAGCCGACCGCGGCATCGAGCAGCACCCGCTGGTCGATGGGCGGAATCGCGGGAATGATGCTGTGCTGCAACACATAAGGCAGATAGCCGTGCGGGGGCGGGTGCGTGGGCCGGGGGTAGGGATTGAGGGGGCCGTCGACGTCGAGCAGGATCGCCGCGCGTGATGTTTCGGTCATGACGCCCCCCGTTCGCTCTTATCAGGCTACGACGGCACATCCGGAGGAGTCCGGCACTCCGGCAACGGTTTCGTGTCGACCCGATAACCGGGGCGAACGCACCGAAAACAGACCCGAGAACCGCCCTGCCGGGCCGTCTACGACGCGCCGAGCGACACGCGAGCGATGCCGGTAAATTTACGGCGCACCTGCATTGACGACGGCACACGTTCGGTTATCGTTCATCTCACTGTCCGATGCTGCTGCCGGCGCGCCAGGACTGGTCGTCGATCCGGAGCGTTGTAGGCCGGTGTGACGATCGTTGGGCGTTACCGGAGTCCGTCCCGAAAGATCGAGGGAACGTGCCTGCACCCGTCATCCTGACCGGCCGCCACGTGCGGCTGGAACCTTTGGCACCGCACCATGTTCCGGGGCTCGCCGAGGCGGGCGCCGCGGATCGCGATGCGTTCGCGTTCACCCCTGTACCGCACGGCCGAGCCGAGGCCGCGGACTATGTCGCCCAGGCCGCGGCGGCGCACGCGGTCGGTTCGGCACTGGCCTTCGCGGTCGTCGCCACGGCCGACAATCGGGTACTGGGCTCGACGCGCTTCTGCCGCTTCGACTACTGGCAGGGCCCGATGGTGTGGCCGATCGTGCACGGTATGCCGACCGGAGATCCGCTGCTCGCGGTGCCCGACGCCGCCGAGATCGGCAATACCTGGCTCTGCTCACAGGCGCGCGGCGCCGGTATCAATCTGGAGTCGAAACTGTTGCTGCTCGAGCACGCCTTCGACGTGTGGCGGGTCCGCCGGATCGCGCTGCGCGTCGATGTGCGAAACGTTCGCTCGCGCACGGCGATCGAGCGCTTGGGCGCGACCAGCGACGGCGTCCGCCGGGCACATTCGCGCGGCTTGGACGGTACCGTGCGCAGCACCGCGTTCTATTCCATCCTGGACGAGGAATGGCCGGCGGTGCGCCGCCGCATCGACACGGAGCTCGGCGGGCTCCCGCGGTTGCTGAACGCCTGATCGCACCCCACCCCCGAAGCAACCGGATAGCGGATTCCGGATGTCGCGTCGTGTCCCCGGCTCCTATAATTCATGGCACAACGGTCGGACGTCGAGGAGATCGGTCCGAGTCGGGTAACTCGGCGGCCGGCGCAGCTTCGGACCTCGTACCAGCGCGTTCGCAGGAGGGTCGATCGCCCTCCCCTCCAGGAGACCGCATGTCCGACCCGATCACCACGCCCCCGTCCACGCCCGCCGCGCCGCGTTCGCCCGATCGATCACACACGCGGATATGCCTGACCGATGCCACCCATACCGGACCGATGGTGAGTCTGTTCCTGGTGCCCGAGCCGCGGGTCCGGGGCGCGTCCATGCTGCATCTGCTCGAACAGGTGCCGGTTCGTGATGCGCCGGCGCCGGATCCCGAGCTGACCGCCGCACTGGAAGCACCGACCCTGCCGGGCGCGGCAATTCGGTTGCTGCCCTGCTTCTCTCGACATGCCGACGCGTCGGAGCTGCGTCACATCTTCCATGATCACTACATCGCCGACGGGCCGATGGGCCTCGACGTCTGTGATCCGGAGGAGATGGCGCGGCTGGCCGTGCTGCCCGAACGTGCGATCGGCCCGCGCCGCATCGACGACTTCGCCGACTACTCGGTGCGGCAGGCGATGCTGGCCGTCTTCCGCTATTTCGGTGTGGACCAACGAATTCCGCTGATGTATCACGGTTATGCCGACCCGGGCGGTCGCTGGCTCGCGGTGCGGACGGCGCTCGCCTGATCCTCAGCCGGCGGTCACGAACCCCTGCCGGATCAGCCAATCGCGCGCGACGGTCGCCGGCTCGGCGCCGTCGACGTCGACCTTCCGGTTCAACTCGGTGATCGTCTCGTTGGTGAGCAGTGCGGAGATCGGCGCCATGACCTGCGCCACCTGTGGATGCGCGTCGGCGAAGGATTTCCGCATCACCAGTGCCGCATTGTATTTGGGGAAGAAGTTCAGATCGTCGGTGAGTTGCACCAGATTCAGCGCCTTGGTGCGGCCGTCGGTCGCGGTGACATCGCCGAATTGACAGGTGCCGTTCGCGGTGGCCGAATACACCAGCGAATCCTGCATGATCTGCTTGTGCACCTTGCCGAGGTCGATGCCGTATTTGCGAGCCAGGCCCGGAAATCCGTCCTGGCGGACGCTGAATTCGGTACCGAGGCAGGTCGGACCCGTACTCGGGTCGGTATTCACCAGACGGGCATAGTCGGAAATCGTCGTGGTTCCGGTGCGCGCGGCGGCGGCCGCATTGGTGACCATCGTGTAGGTGTTGTTCATCGGCGCCGGATCGGCCCAGACCATGCCGTGTTGTGCGAGATCCGCATCGCGCACCGCCTCGAATTGCCGCGTGGAGTCGGGAATCGGTGTCTCGTTACCCAGATAGTTGATCCATCCGGTTCCGGTGTAGTCGTACGCGATATCGACCTGTCCGTGCAATTGCGCATCGCGCAGGCTGTTCGATCCGGTGATATTGGTGAGATCACGGACCTGAGCTCCGGCGGCGGTGAGCGCGAATTCGATGAGGTAACCCAGGATGTTCTGTTCGGTGAAATCCTTGGAGCCCACGGTGATCTGCACGCCGTCGAGCGCGGGAATCGGCTCGATACTGCCCGGCCCGACCGGCAGCGGGACGGCACCGCCGGCTTCGAGACCGCAGGCGGCGACCACCACGGCGACCAGCAGCGTCGCCGCCGCGGTGACCGCGCGTCGCGTCGCGCCGCCCGGCCGCCGCGTCATCGCAGCCCCCGCGGTCCGAGAAATTGTTCGGCCAGCGCACCCAGCCAGTCGACGAGCAGGGCGAGTGCCACCGCGAGAATCGCTCCCACCCAGAGGGTTACGTTGTCGCGCAGTTTGTAGCCGGTGTCGATCAGAATCCCCAGGCCACCGGCGCTGACCAGGAACGACAGCGTGGCCGTGCCGACCGCCAGCACCAGGGAGGTGCGCAGGCCGGCCAGGATATAGGGCACCGCGAGCGGGAATTCGATGCGGCGCAGCACGGTCATCGCCGACATGCCCTGCCCTCGGCCGGCATCGACGAGAGCAGGATCGACCTGCTGATATCCCAGAATCGTATTGCGCAGCACGGGGAGTAGCGCATAGAACGCGATCGGCGCGACCCCCACCCAGAATCCGGTCTTCTCGGTCCACAGATAGGTGAGCACGATCAGGCCGATCGCCGGTGCCGCCGCACCGATATTGGCGACGCCGACGAACAGCGGAGTGAGACGCCGGTAGCGCGGCCGAGTCAGCAAGGTGCCCAACGGAACCGAGACCGCGACGACGATCAGCACCACGGTCGCGGTGATCGCCACGTGTTGACGGACCACGGTGCCGATGGTGGTGGGATTGATACTGGCCTGCTGCGTCGCGGTGAGGGTGCGGTCGAAGGCCCACACCAGCACGCCGGCCGCCAGGGCCACGGCCAGCACCGGCTGGATGAACAACCGGATCCGGTCGGCGCGCCGCTCGTGTCGGCCGGCGGGGCTCATGGCCGGTCACCCGAACCGGCTGTGGCCGAACGATATTCGGCGCGGGTGCGGGACAGGTGTGCGACCAGGGTGTCGATCGCGACCAGCCCGGCGTATTCACCCCGTGGCCCGGTCACGACGGCGTTGGCGGTACTTTCGGCGAGCAGTGTCTCGAGCGCCGCCTGCAGCGTCGAATCCGCCGTCACCGTGCCGGTCACCGGGACGCCGGCGTCGTGTAACGACTGTGCCTGCGCCAGTTGATGTTCGGATACCCAGCGCAGCGGCCGGCGGTCGGAGTCCAGGACCAGACCCCACTTCCAGTCCTGCGTGGCCAGCGCCGCGCGCAGTGTGTCGACCGGATCGTCCTGCGCGGCCGTGGCGCAGCTGCCCAGTTCCACATCGGCGACCTGTACCAGCGTCAGCTGTTTGAGGGCGGCGTCGGCGCCGACGAAACCGGCCACCGTCTCGTCGGCGGGGCCGGCGAGGATCGCGGCGGGGGTGTCGTACTGGAGGACACGGGAACTGTTGCCGAGCACCGCGATTCGGTCCCCGAGCTTGACGGCCTCGTTGAAATCGTGGGTGACGAACACGATCGTCTTGTGTAGTTCGGTCTGCAGCCGCAGCAGTTCGTCCTGCAGCAGCCCGCGGGTGATGGGGTCGACCGCGCCGAACGGCTCGTCCATCAGCAGCACCGGCGGATCGGCTGCCAGCGCACGGGCGACACCGACCCGCTGCTGCTGCCCGCCGGAGAGTTGGCGCGGATACCGGCCGCGGAAGGTCCCGGGGTCGAGGCCCACGAGATTCAGCATCTCGTCGACGCGGGCGCGCACCCGGGCGCGGTCCCAGCCGAGCAGCCCCGGCACCGTGGCGATGTTGCGGGCCACCGTCATATGCGGGAACAGACCCGCCTGCTGAATCGAATAACCGATCTGCCGCCGCAGCCGGTCCGGGTTCACCGCGGTCACGTCACGTCCGGCGATGGTGATGGTGCCCGAGGTCGGTTCGATCAGGCGGTTGATCATCCGCATCGTGGTCGTCTTACCGCAGCCCGAGGGGCCGACGAACACCACGATCTCACCCGCCGGAATCGTCAGCGAAATCCGGTCCACCGCCGGATCGCGTTGGCCCGGATAGTGTTTGGTCACCGCGTCGAGCACGATCTGCGCGGGCTCGTGGTCGGTGCGGTCGGCGGTCGCGGTATCAGTCACGGATTCCCCTCGAGGTGGTGAGCCGGCCGACGCCCACGAGAACGGCATCGAGCAGCAACGCCAGCACGATGATCAGCACCGTGCCGGACAGGGCCTGCGGGACGGCGGTCGGACTGCCCAGCCGGGCCAGGCCGGTGAAGATCAGATTGCCCAGCCCCGGACCCTTCGCATAGGCCGCCATCGCCAGAATGCCCATACTCATCTGGGTACTGATCCGCATTCCGGCCAGAATCGACGGCCAGGCCAGCGGCATTTCGATCCGGGCCAGGATGCGGACGCGGTTCATGCCGACCCCGCGCGCGGCATCCGAGACGGCCGGATCCACCGACGCCAGCCCGAGGATGGTGTTGCGCAGAATCGGCAGCAGCGCGTACAGCACCAGCGCGGTGACCGTCGGCCGCACGCCGAGGCCCAGCACGGGGATGAGCAGTCCCAGCAGCGCGAACGACGGCACGGTGAGGATGATGCTCGCCGCAGCGGTGGCCGCCGCCGAACCCCACGGGCTGCGATACACGACGATGCCCAGGCACACCGCCACCGCGGTCGCGATCAGCACGGACTGCACGACGGCCGAGACGTGCAGATAGGAATCGGTGAGCAGTTGTCTGCGATGGTCCACCAGAAAGGTCCACAGAGTATCCAGGGCGATGTCCTCCCAGAGCTCGGCGGCGTTCGAGCAGTCTATCGATCCCGCGGCGCGGGCGCAGGCAACGAGCGGAACCGGCGGGTGCGCATCGGCGGAACCATGGCGGTCCCTCGCACGTCCTACATCTCAGGAGGCCGATTTCCGGTCGGGGACGGAGGGATTCATGAGCACCACACAGGCCCGGGGGTTCGGGCGCACGCGCTGGACAGTGCTGTCGGCGCTGGTGGTGATCGGCGTGCTGGCATCGGGTGTCGTGGTGGCTCTGCCCTGGTGGCACGATCGCACGGCCGCCATCGCCGGGCAGCGGCTGGACGATTTCCCGGATGTCGATGTGACCGCGCTGGATTCGAATCGGAGTCGCATCGTCACGGTGCTGCGCACGGAATACTCGCATCCCGGGGACGGGCCCAAATACGCACAGGGCGTGGATGAGCCATGGTGTGCCGATTTCGTCAGCTGGACCATGCGTCAGGCCGGGCAGCCGCTGTCCAATCCGAATTCCGGATCGTGGCGGATTCCCGGTGTGGCGACCCTGCAGGAGTATTTCGAAGCGAACGGCCGATTTTCGGCGGTGGGTTCCGGATATTCGCCGCGCCCGGGCGATGTCGTGATCTATGCCCCCGGCAGTCCGTTCGGGCAGCACACGAATATCGTGCTGGCCGCCGGTGATCACACCCTGACCACGATCGGCGGTAACGAGCGTGGCTCGGTGCGCATTCACCGTTACGACCCGGCGGGAATTGCCGGTATCGTCGGGTTCGGCCATATGTGAAACGTCTTCGTCCAGTGGCGGGCGATCTCGATCGGTGGGGGTGGTGTCGCGACACCGGACCCTACGATGTACCCGGTGGCGCCCGGCAGCGCCGCCGTTGCGGTCCCGGTTCTGCCGGCCCCTCATCGGTAGGCGGGGATCTGCGTGTGTAGGTGATCGGTGGAGGAGTGGGAGCAGATGGCAGAGCCGGGCGCGCACGACGAGGCCGAATGGCTGGACTACTCCGAATTCGGCGAACGTTTCGTCGTCCACGCGGTCAACCGGGACCGGATCGAGGCCGCGGTGTCCGGGATGGCCGGAAGGGGAATGAGTATCGGGCCGTTCTCGATCGGCCCGGCGGGACTGGCCGGCCTGGTGGCGGAGGGCAAGGTCGGCAAGCCGGTGATCGCCCGCAGCGAACCGCACGTCACCTTCGAGGTCCGGGTGCCGGTGTCGATGCATCTCACGGTCACCCTCGGCGGGCAGCAGTTCCGGATCGAGGCCACCGTCGAGATCGACCTCACCCTGCACGCGCGGACCGCCGCTCCGCTGCTGATCGTCATCGATATTCCGCGGGTGCGTGCGCGCGATGTGAGTTTCGCCGTCCGGGCGGAGGCGGTCGGCGCCGCGGTCGACGTCCTGCTCGATCCGATCGCGACCCTGGTCCAGCGTGAGGTCGCGAGCCGGCTCAACGCCATGCTCGCCGATCCGGCGGCCCGGCGCGGGCGGGTGTTCGATATCGAGGCGATCATGAACGGCATCCGTTCGGAGCATGTGCTGCGCACGGACTTCGAATGGATCGAGTACGCGGAGTTCGGGCGACGTTTCTTCCCGTTGATCGTCACCCCCGATCGGGTGCGCGACGTGGTGGAGGGGCTCGCCGGCCGCGCGGTCGAGGTGGGCCCGCTGCGCACCGGGCCCGGTGACGCGGCGACGGTCGAGGTGCAGGGCGCCGTGCGGCTGCCGCGGCTGACTCGGCGGGAGGGCGACGATCCGGTGTCGTTCGATCTGACCATTCCGGTGGGGCTCGACATCACCGTCGACGTGCTCAAGGCGAATCGCTATCGCGCGGAGGTGGAGGTCGGGTTGCTGCTGGTCGGGCGGGCCGCCGAACCGCTGCTCATCGTGATCGATGTGACGCCGCCGCGCAGCGCCGACGTCGCCGTCGAACTACAGGCCGAAGGATGGCGGGCGAAGCTGCTGGGCTCGGTCGGCAAGATCCGCCGCCAGATCGCCGCGCAGGTCGCGCAGGTCATTCGCGCCGAACTGGCCGACCCCCGGGGCCGCACCATCGACGTCGCCGGCCGCATCGATGCGGCCACCTCCTGACACCTGTTACTTGTGGTGTTGATGTGACCGGATTGGCCTAGCGGTTCATATGTGCATGTGGTGAAATGAGTCCACGTTCGAGGCTTCCGGCGCGTGGATGACAGCACTGTTGTCGTCGGGGAAGGCGCGCCGGACACGCTTGCATTCCACCGGTCCGCGGGGTGGCCGGCATCTGGTGAGATCTCTATATCGCTGCAGCGCGAAGGAGTTTTCGATGCGTTCCGTTCCGATGACCCGCCGCACCCTCTTCGGATATGCCGGCGCCGCCGCGACCGCCGCCGGTCTGGCCGCGCTCACACCCGCTGTTCTCGCGCCGCCCGCCGCCGCCGGCAACGTCCTCGGCACCTTGCTCGACTATGCCGGTGGCGTGCCCGACGCGGCGGCCATCCGCGCCGCCGGGCATGCCGGTGCGATTCGCTACGTCTCCGACCGGCGCCCGGGCGCGGAGTGGATGACCGGAAAGCCGTTGCGCGCGAGCGAGGTCGACGCGCTGCACGCGGCGGGACTCACCGTGGTGTCGTGCTACCAATTCGGCAAGGGCGCCACCGCGGATTGGAAGGGCGGGCTCGAGGCCGGCAAACGCCACGCCGACCGCGGTCTGCAACTGCACCGCGAGGCGGGTGGGCCGGACGGGGTGCCGATCTACGCCTCCATCGACGACAATCCGACGCCGGTCGATTTCGCGACCCTCATCGCGCCCTACCTCGCGGGCTGGGAATCGGTGCTCGGCAACGAGAATGTCGGCGTCTACGCCAACGCGCCGACCATCGAACTGGCCAAGGTCGCCGGCCTCGGTTCCTGGTACTGGCAACACAATTGGGGCACGCCGAAGGGCTTCGTGCATCCGGCGGCGAACCTGCACCAGATCGAAATCGACGATCGCACGGTCGACGGCGTGGGGGTGGATGTGAACAACATCCTCACCGCTCAGTACGGGCAGTGGTGAATCCGTCCGGTGGTGAATCCGCAGTTACCTACGTCTGACAGTGGCAGGTGGGGTCGGCGACGAGATCGGGTTCGTCCGCGACGACCGTCAGCGTCGGCCGCGCCTCGGGTGCGTCGCGCACGCCCATCCACGACAGCAGCGACCATCGCGACAGGCCCGAGAACGCCGAGCCGAGGCTGAAGAACGAGCCGACGGAACCGACCGACAGCACCGATCCGACGCTGCCGATCGAGAGGACGGAATAGGCCGAGCCGATCGAGAGGATCGACCGTTCGGAGCGGAACGACAGGATCGAGCGATGCGATCGGGTGGACAACACCGATCGGTAGGACCGTCGCGACATCACCGAATGCCCGGCTTTACCGCGCCGGACGCGGGGCGCCGCGCCGGTGTCCGAGGTGGTGGGTGCAGACCGTTCGAGCTGATCGACAGTCGACATACCTAGCGGTCTACCACAGTCCGCGGCATCCCATGGCGCATTGACAGCAAACGGCCCGGAGTGTCGTCTCAGCGACATCTCCGGGCCGTCGGGCGCCTGAAATTCAGTGCTGCGGGCGTACCGCGTCGGGCTGCTGCACCACGTGTGCGGCGGGCACCGTGCCGGCCGGGTTCACCGGAGCCGCGGCCTGGGCGGGGCCCGAGGCGACGGTGAACAGACCCAGCGTGGGCAGGAACGAGCAGGTGATCGGCGCCTGATCGGCAGCCGGCTGGGTGGTCAGGGAACCCGCGACCACGGAGATCACGCGACCCGGGCCGGTGTCCACGATGGCCGACAGGGTGGCCGGACCGTCCGGGTTGATATGCGCCTCGTCGGTCAGCGCCACGGTGCCGCCGCGGTGGTTGTCCAGGTTGTACCACTGGACGGTCATCGGCGGATTCTGCTGCGGCGTCAGGCCTTTGGTGCCCAGCGCGGTGAAGACGAAGCCGGCCTGCCCGGCAGCCGGTCCGGGCGGGGGCAGTTCGGCCGGGCCCGGAACCGCGAGTGCGGTGCCGACCGAGTCGGAGCCGGGGCCGATGCAGTCCTTGCCGATGGTCGGGTACAGGAACTGCGCGATGGCCGGACCGTTCTTCGGGATCTCGGGACCGCCGCCACCGCTGCCGTTGAGGAAGGCGACGATGGCCTGCAACGTCTGCTTGACCTGCGGCGGCAGATTGGACTGCTCGAGCAGCTGGATCGCCTGATCGAGAATGGTCTGAGCGCCCGGCGAGGCGATGTTGCCCGCCTGGGCGGCAGCGCCGACGATGGCCGGAGCCAGCGATGCGATCGCGTCGACCGGAACGCCCTCCGGGACCAGCGGAACATCAACGGCCTGGGCCTTCGGTGCCGGTTCGGCAACCGCGATCGTCGACGCGGCGAGTGTCGCGCCGGCTGTCAGGGCCAGCACGGACAATGCGAACCGCGTTCCTCTGGTGCGAAGCACTGGTGTTGCCGTCCTTAACCTCGGGGTTACCTCGTCATGCGATGCGAGAACATCGCGCGATGGGGGCATCGCTTCGCGACACTCTAAAGACAGTGCCGCCGTGTTGTACAGCCGTGGGTGTGATCTTGCCTGCACCGCTCGGCAATTTCGATCACCCGCCCCGGCGCGTTGTCCGAACATAACCCCAAAGCAGTGTTACGCAAGTGAACAGTGATGCCTTTGTTACATGGGTCATTCGAGTCGGCACGGAACGTCAGTTCACGGCACAGATATACATCTGCAACCCGTACACCTCGGAGGGTTTCGGCCCGCCTCGATTTTGGAGCGACGGAGCGAGGGAGCGCAGCGACTGAGCGGAGGAGTGAAAAATCGAGGCCCAGGGGGCCGAAACCCCGCCGGAGCGAAGCGGAGGCAGAATTGCAGCCCGTGACCCGACACCTCCGTTTGGCCGACATCCGCGTGGCCGGGGCTGTTCTGGCCGTTTCGGTCGTGGCCCGTCTGGTGCTGATGTTCGTGCTCCCGCACGGTCTCGACGTGGTCGACCTGCGCGTATACGTCGAGGGCGCGGCCAATTTGGGCAGTGGGCATCTCTACGACTTCGTCTATGCCGACAAGACTCCCGACTTCCCACTGCCGTTCACCTACCCGCCGTTCGCCGCGGTGGTGTTCTATCCGCTGCACTTCCTGCCGTTCGGGCTGGTGACGCTGCTGTGGTTCGGGTTGATCGTGGTCGCGCTCTACGCCTCGGTGCGAATCGCCTTCGCGCTGTTGCCGGGGGCGGTGCCGGAGCCGAATCGGCGGGCGGCGGCGATGCTGTGGACCGCGCTGGGCCTGTGGTTGGAGCCGACGCGGACGACGCTCGATTACGGGCAGGTGAATGTATTCCTGCTGCTGGCGGGGCTGGCGGCGGCGTATTCCACGCGCTGGTGGCTGTCGGGGCTGCTGGTGGGTGTGGGGGCGGGGGTCAAACTGACCCCGGGGGTGACCGGCCTGTATTTCCTGGCGCAGCGGCGGTGGGCGGCCGCGGTGTGGTCGGCGGTGGTGTTCGCGGCGACGATCGGGCTGAGTTTTCTGATTTCGTCGTCGGAGACCCGTACCTATTTCGGGCCGCTGATCGGTGACGCGAATCGCATCGGCCCCGTGGGTTCGGTGGTCAACCAGTCGCTGCGCGGGGCGTTGAGCCGCATTCTCGGCCACGACGCGGGGGCGCCCTGGTATCTGGCGGGGCATCGCGTCCCGTTCGGGCCGTGGTGGCTGGGCGCGGTGCTGCTGACCGTCGTACTGGCCTGGTTCGCTTGGCGCGCGGTCGCTTTCGACGACCGGCTCGGCGTGCTACTGGTGGTGCAGCTGTTCGGTTTGATGGTGTCGCCGATCTCGTGGTCGCACCACTGGGTGTGGCTGCTGCCGCTGATGATGTGGCTGGTGCACGGTCCGCTGCGTTCGATCGCGGGGGCGCGGGTGGTGGCCGGGTTCTGGTTGGTGACCACGCTGGTCGGGATTCCGTGGATCCTGACCTTCTTCCAGCCGACGATCTGGGAGATCTCCCGCCCGGCCGTTCTCGCCTGGCTGGGGGCGATCTACGTCTTCGGCGTGGTGGCGACCTACCTCTGGATCATCTGGGCCGGTGCACAGCGCGGCCGGCCGGGCACACCGGTGTCAGCGCCCGCGGTCGCGGCGGGTTCGGTCCGGGCAGGTTAGGCCGTTCAGCTCTGGTCGGCGAGACGGTCGATCTGGCCGGCCAGCGCGAGGTCCTTGCGGGTGATGCCGCCCTCGGAATGGGTGGAGAGGGTGAAGGTGACTCGCCGCCACCGGATATCGATGTCGGGGTGGTGGTTGACCTTCTCGGCGGAGTCGGCCACCCGCCGCACCAGTTCGATCCCGGCCAGGAACGACGGAGCCTCGACGGTTCGGGAGATGCTGCTGCCGGTGTGGGTCCAGGCGGGTAGTTCGCGCAACCCAGTGGCGATCTCGCTGTCGGAGAGCAATGGGGTACTCATACCCTCGGTTCTACCCCAGCGGTCGCGGCTCAGGCCGCACGCGCGAGTTTGAGAGCCTTTTTGAGATCTTTGCCCTTGACCCCCGCGGCCTGACACTTCTTCATTTTCGAGACCACGACAGGGCATTTCAGACAGCGCTTCTTCTTACGACAGCACTTCTTCTTCGCTTTGAGGTGTGCGACCTCCTTGGCCTTCACCTTGCCCATGCGGCCCAGGGTAACCAACCATGATGCCGGAAACGGCGGCCGAGGCGTGTTTCGGTACTGTGTACCTGGCCGCATGTCCGGTGAGTTCAGTCCACCTGCCTTGTACGGATCCGCTACAGCGCGGGTCGGCCGCAACCCATTCATTCAGCAGGAGGATTCAACGTGTCGTCTGTCGAGTTCCGCAATGTCGCCATTGTGGCTCATGTCGACCACGGCAAGACGACGCTGGTCGATGCCATGTTGCGGCAGTCCGGTGCCTTCGCCGAGCGTGCCGAGCCGGTCGACCGGGTGATGGACTCCGGTGATCTGGAGCGCGAGAAGGGCATCACCATTCTCGCCAAGAACACCGCGGTGCATCGTCATCACGGCGACGGCAGCGTCACTGTGATCAACGTCATCGACACCCCCGGCCACGCCGATTTCGGTGGTGAGGTCGAGCGCGGTCTGTCCATGGTCGACGGTGTCGTGCTGCTGGTCGACGCCTCCGAGGGCCCGCTGCCGCAGACCCGGTTCGTGCTGCGCAAGGCGCTGGCGGCCTCGCTGCCGGTGATCCTGGTCGTGAACAAGACCGACCGCCCCGACGCCCGGATCGAGGAGGTCGTCGAGGAGAGCCACGACCTGCTCCTGGATCTGGCCTCCGACCTCGACGACGAAGCGTCCGAGGCGGCCGAGCTGGCGCTGGACCTGCCGGTGCTCTACGCCTCCGGCCGCGAGGGCAAGGCGTCCACCCAGCGTCCCGAGAACGGCAGCGCGCCCGATGCGGAGAACCTCGACGAGCTGTTCGAGGTGCTGCTGAAGTACGTGCCCGCGCCGAAGGGTGACCCGTCCGCGCCGCTGCAGGCGCACGTCACCAACCTGGACGCGTCCCCGTTCCTCGGCCGGATCGGCCTGGTCCGCATTCACAACGGCACCCTGCGCAAGGGCCAGAACGTCGCGTGGATGCACGGCGACGGCGTCAAGACCGTGAAGATCACCGAGCTGCTGCAGACGATCGGCGTCGAGCGCAAGCCGGGTGAGGAGGCCGTGGCCGGCGATATCGTCGCCGTGGCCGGCATTCCGGAGATCATGATCGGCGACACGCTCGCCGATGTGGAGAACCCGGTGGCGTTGCCGCGGATCACCGTCGACGAGCCGGCCATCTCGGTGACGATCGGCACCAACACCTCGCCGCTGGTCGGCCGGGTGCAGGGCCACAAGCTGACCGCCCGCATGGTGAAGTCGCGCCTGGATCAGGAACTGGTCGGCAACGTGTCGCTGCGGGTGCTCGACATCGGCCGCCCGGATGCCTGGGAGGTGCAGGGCCGTGGTGAGCTGGCGCTGGCGATCCTGGTCGAGCAGATGCGCCGCGAAGGTTTCGAGCTGACCGTCGGCAAGCCGCAGGTGGTCACCAAGCAGGTCGACGGCAAGGTGCACGAGCCGTTCGAAGAGCTGACCATCGACTGCCCGGACGAGTACCTGGGTGCGGTGACGCAGCTGCTGGCCGCCCGCAAGGGCAAGATGGTCCAGATGAGCAACCACTCCGCCGGGTGGGTGCGCATGGAGTTCATCGTCCCCTCGCGCGGTCTGATCGGTTTCCGCACCGACTTCCTCACCGAGACGCGAGGCACGGGTATCGCCAACGCGGTCTTCGACGGTTACGCGCCGTGGGCCGGTGAGATTCGCGCCCGCCACACCGGTTCGCTGGTGTCCGACCGTGCCGGCACGGTGACCCCGTTCGCGATGATTCAGCTCGCCGACCGCGGTCAGTTCTTCGTGGAGCCGGGCGCCGACACCTACGAGGGCCACGTGGTGGGCATCAATCCGCGCGCCGAGGACCTCGACATCAACGTCACCCGCGAGAAGAAGCTGACCAATATGCGTTCGGCCACCGGCGACGTGCTGGAAACGCTGGCCAAGCCGCTGCAGCTGGATCTCGAAGGTGCCATGGAGTTCTGTGCCGCCGACGAGTGCGTCGAGGTGACCCCCGAGATCGTGCGCGTGCGCAAGGTGATTCTCGGTGCCACCGAACGCGGCCGCGAGGCGTCCCGCCGCAAGGCCCGCGACCGCGCCGCCCAGAACGCGTAGGGCATACAACCGAAACACAGAGGCGCACGTCCACAAGACGTGCGCCTCGGTCGTTCCAGGAATCGGTGGACAAAGGCGTACATCTTACGAGCCGTTCACCATGATGGGTTTCGGCCCGCCTCGATTTTGGACTGACGGAGCGGGGGAGCGAAGCGGAGGAGCGGAGGAGGGAAAAATCGATGCCCAAGGGGCCGAAACCCCGCCGAAGCGAAGCGAAGGCCAAAAACACTAGAGTACGAGCCGTGATGTCGGGAGTTCGAATGCGTGCAGGGCGGCGCGTGGTCTTGGTGCTGATGCTGGCGCTCGGGGTGCTCACCGCGTGCACCGCCAATCCGCCGCCGCCGATCGAGAGCACCGACAGTCCGAAGACGACTCCGGCGACGCCGACGAAGTCCACGGTGGTCGTGGCGGTGGACGATATCGGGATCGGATTCAATCCGCATCTGCGGTCGAATCAGTCGCCGGCGACGAATGCCGTTGCCTCGCTGGTGTTTCCGAGTCCGTTTCGTCCGGTCCCGTCGCCGACGGTGCCGGGGGGTACGGATTGGGTTCCGGATGCGGCGTTGATGGTGTCGGCGGATGTGACGCCGTCGGATCCGTCGCAGCCGGATCTGTTCACGCTGACCTACAAGATTCAGAATCAGGCGTCGTGGTCGGACGGTGCGCCGATCGCGGCCGAGGATTTCCGGTATCTGTGGCAGCAGATGATCAGCCAGCCCGGGGTGGTGGATCCGGCGGGCTACCGGTTGATCAACGATGTGAAGTCCTCGGAGGGCGGCAAGACGGTCACGGTGACGATGAGTCAGCCGTATCCGGCTTGGCGGCAATTGTTTTCGGATCTGCTGCCGTCGCATCTGCTGAAGGACGCGCCCGGTGGATTTCAGCGGGCGCTCGCCGTGGAGCGTGGCCTGATCGATCAGAATCCGATTTCCGGCGGGCAGTTCCGGGTGAAGCAGGCCGATGCGGGCCGCGAGGAGATCCTGCTCGAACGCAACGACCGCTACTGGGGTACTCCGGCGGTGCCGGATCAGATTCTGTTGCGGCGTGGCGGCACTCCGGCGCAGCTGGCCGAATCGCTGCGCGCGGGTGACGCGCAGATGGCGCTGGTGCACGGCGGTGTCGCGACGCAGGCGCAGCTGGCGGCGATTCCGCAGGTGCGGACCGCGATCATGCCGCAGGCGCGGGAAATGCAGATGGTGCTGAACGGGCGGACCGGGGATCTGTCCGATCCGCGCGTGCGCCACGCGGTGCTGGGTCTGCTCGATCCGGCGTTGCTGGCCTCGGTGGGCGCCGAGACGGGCGCGTGGGTGGATCCGGTGCGGGCGCAGATCCTGGCGCCCTCGGATCCGGGGTATGCGCCGACGGCGCCGCCGCGGCCGTCTCCCGATCAGGCGTTCGGGCTGCTGGCCGAGGCCGGATTCGGCCGTGCGCCCGAGACTCCCGCAGCGGGCAATCCGACGACGTCGCCGGCGCCGCAGCCGCGCCCGGTCGCCAAGAACGGCCGGACCCTGACGATCCGGATCGGCGCGGTGGACAAGGATCCGACCACGCTGGCGGTCGCGAATACCGCCGCCGACCAACTGCGCAGCGCCGGAATCGATGCGTCGGTGCGCAGCCTGCCCGCCGACGAGCTCTACGGCAAGGATCTGGCGGACGGGACCGTCGACGCGGTGGTCGGCTGGGAGCGGGCCGGGGAGGATCCGGCGACGATCCTGTCCTCGCGCTACGGCTGCCCGCCGGTGGCCGCGCCCGGTCAGCAGGACACGTCGCAGATCGATGCCATCCGCAAGGCGCCGAGCAATGTGTCGGGGATCTGCGATCCGTCGCTGCAACCGCAGATCGATGCGGCGCTGCGCGGTGTGGATGTGCCCAAGGCGATCGGTGACGCGGAGCCGAGGCTGTGGGATCTGGCCACGGTGTTGCCGATCGTGCAGGACACCGGTGTCGCCGCGGCGAGTTCGCGGATGGACGGGGTCTCGCTGAGCGGTTCGATCCAGGTCGGGATCTTCGGCGGTGCGAGTACCTGGCGGCGGCTGTCGTGACCGGAACCGGCGGTCTGGTTCTGGTCCACGCCCATCCCGACGACGAGTCGATCACCACCGGCGGCACCATCGCGCACTACCGGGCTCGCGGGGTTCCGGTGACCGTGGTGACCTGCACGCTCGGCGAGGAGGGCGAGGTCATCGGGGAGCAGTGGCAGCAGCTGACCAGCGCCCACGCCGATCAGCTGGGCGGGTTCCGCATCCACGAGCTGACCGCCGCACTGGCCGCCCTCGGTGTCGACGCGCCGCATTTCCTCGGCGGGGCGGGCCGCTGGCGCGATTCCGGGATGAGCGGGACGACTGCGGATCCCCAGCCCATGGTGCCGACGCATCCGCGTGCCTTCGTCGATTCCGGCTCCGCCGCGGTGGCGGAGTTGAGCGAGGTGCTGCTGCGGCTGCGCCCGCGCGTGGTGGTCGGCTACGACCCGCGCGGCGGCTACGGCCATCCGGACCATGTGCGCGCCCATCGGATCACCATGGACGCGGTGACCGCGGCGGCCGAAAAGGGTTGGGACACACCGAAGGTGTACTGGACGGTGACCGATGCCGACGTACTGCGCCGGCATACCGAGGCCTTGGCCCGCCGCACGGTCGACCGCCTGCCCGGGGCGCTGCCGAGCGGTTGGCGGCTGCCGGCGGTCGGCGAGCTGGCGTGTGTGTCGAGTGAGACGGCGGTGACCACCACGATCGACGTCTCGGACGTGCTGGCGGCCAAACGCGCCGCCCTGCGCGCACATGCCACCCAGATCACCGTCGCGCCGTCGGGCCGCGAATTCGCGCTGTCGAACAACATCGCCCAGCCGGTGCTGCCGGAGGAGCATTACGTGCTGGTGCGTGGGCGTACCGGGCCGGTGGGCCCGGACGGACACGAGGACGATCTGTTCGCCGGACTGGATTGACCGCGGCAGCCGGCACTCGGGCTGGTCGAATCATGGGTGGGTCGGCTTAGACTGCTGGGCATGTACAACTGGAGCCTGCAGGACGCCATCGTCGCGTTCGTCGAGAGCCAGAAGCCGAACTGGCAGGCGCAGCACGATCTGTACCTGTCGGTGCTCTACGGATTCGTCGATATGCAGAGTCATCTGTTGACCCTGCTCGGCTTCCCGCCGGTACCGTGACGGCCGCGACGACCAGCCGGACCGCCTATGTGCCCGGCGGGTCGAAGTATGCCTGGCCGGTGCTCGGCGGCGTGCTGGCCGCGGTCCTGGTGTTCGACGGGCTGCTCTCGGTGGTGCTCGAGGTGCTGTATCTGCCGCTCCACATCGGCGCCACGCCGTTCCCGATCGCGGCCCTCGTCGCCGCGGTGGTGAACGTGCTGCTGGTGCGCGGGATGGGTGTGGTCGTGTCGCGCCCGGCCGCGATGGGCCTGCCGGTGATCGCGTGGCTGTTCGGATTCCTGATCTGCTCCACCACCGGGCCCGGCGGCGATGTGCTGCTGACCGACTCCTGGACCTCGCCGCTGCTGCTGGCCTGCGGCATCGTGCCGGTGGGTTTGTATCTGTTCCGGCGGGCGTTCCTGCGTCCGAAGGTCACCCCCGCCACACTCTGAACCGGTGCCGGTCGTCCGGAAGGTCTTGCCGGAAAAAGATATCGGCGAACGGCTGTAGCGGGCCGGAGGGTCGGTTAGTCTCTCAGGCGTTATCTGTGGTTCTGCCGCCCGGCGGGTGGTGTGGTTAGGAAGTGGGGGCCGGTTGCTCAGCTGGCCGGTTGGCTCGGGTGCGCCGAGATCCGAATGCGCGCGGACGTCGCCCGACAACAGGAAGATCACCCGTGGTTGAGTGGTCGAAGCTTCCTGGATTGCCTGTGAACACGAAGGATTCGCGCTGGCTCGGCCTGATGAGCCGGGGTGTGCGCGGGCGGGTCAGCGTGCGCGTGCGCCTGCTCGCCATCGTGCTGATCTCCAGCGTCACGCTGCTCGCCATCGGCGTGGGCGCGGCGTCGTATCTGGTGCGGTCGGGCCGCGATGCCCGGCAGTGGGCCGAATTGGCCAGCAGCACCGCCGCTCCCGCGGTCGCCATCATGGAGACCTTCGGTGAGGAGCGCCGGCTCTCGATGCTGCACCTGGCGGGCGATCCCGGCGCCACCGCACAATTGACGGCGGCGCGGCAGCGCTCGGATGCGGCGCTGGCCGCCCTCACCGCCAAGGGCGACGAGGCGCAGAAGATGAATCCGGACAACTCCGGAGCCGATATCGCCGCCTACGGTCAGCTGCTCGCGCAGTTGCCGCTGGTGCGGCGCGGCATCGATTCCGGCCAGGCGCCGGCCGATCAGGTCTTCGGGCTGTTCAGCCGTTTCACCGCGGCGATCATCGATGCCTCGATGCTGGCTGCCCGGGTCGCGCCGGATGCCGGCATCGCCGTCCAGCTCGGCTATGCCGTTCAGGTGATGCGCGCCGCGGAGGCGCTGTCCGAAGCCACCGCACTCGGTGAATTATTCCTGGTGACAGGCACTTCGACGCCCGCGCAGTGGACCCAGTACACCAACTTCCTGGGTGAATTCCGCGGCCAGATCGCCTATTCGAGGTCGGTGCTGAAGGGTGAACGCGCGGATCAGCTCCAGGCGATCGTGGACAGCCCGGCGTGGGCCCAGATCAACGAGATGGCCGACGCGGTCGCCGCGCGCGGTCCGATGGCGGCCACCGACGATTCCGACCCGAGCACGCGGACCGGCGATACCGCGCGGTCGCGCTCGAGCAGGCAATCCGCGAAACCGCTGCCGATGACCGTGCAGGCCTGGCAGGACAGCTCGGACCAGCTCGGCTCCGGACTGCTGACGCTGTGGCAGGACAAGAGCCGGGACGCGCACGCCGAGGCGCGGGATCAGGGTGATCGCACCGCCATCGGATCGCTCGCCGGCGGTGGTGCGGTGTTGCTGGTGTCGATTCTGGCCTTCCTCGCCTCGCTGGTGCTGGCGAACCGGTTCATCGGCCGGATGCGCCGATTGCGCCGCGACACACTGGAATTGGCCGATGAGCGGCTGCCCGACATCATGCGCCGGGTGTCGGCTGGTGAGACGGTGGACGCCCCGACGGAGGTGTCGCGGCTGGACTTCGGTTCCGACGAGCTCGGCCAGGTCGCGCAGGCCTTCAACCGAGCGCAGGTGGCGGCGGTGTCGGCCGCGGTCGCGGAATCGAATACCCGCGCCGGTATCAATACGATCTTCCTGGATATCGCCCATCGCAGCCAGGCGCTGGTACATCGCCAGCTGGCGCTGCTGGACCAGGCCGAGCGGCGCGAGGAGAACGCCGACCAGCTCGAATTGCTGTTCCAGCTCGACCATTTGGCCACCCGTGCCCGCCGCAACGCCGAGAACCTGATCATCCTCGGCGGCAAACAGCCGGGCCGGCGCTGGCGCAATCCGGTTCCGCTGATCGAGGTGATTCGGGGTGCGGTCGCGGAAAGTCTGGACTACACCAGGATTCGCATCGGCCGTATTCCGCGCACCCGGGTGATGGGCACCGCGGTCGCCGACCTGATCCACCTGCTGGCCGAGCTGATGGACAATGCCACCTCGTATTCGCCGCCGCAGGCTCGGGTGGAGGTGCACGCCGCCGTAGTGGGACGCGGTGTGGCGGTGGAGATCGTCGACCAGGGTCTGGGTATGACCGCCGACGAACTCGACCGACGCAACGAAATGCTGTCGCACCCACCGGAATTCAGTGTGGCGGCCCTGTCTACCGACACCCGGCTCGGGCTGTTCGTGGTCGCGAAACTGGCCAACCGGCACGGTATTTCGGTGAAGTTGCGCGAATCGGTGTACGGCGGCGTGCGCGCGGTGGTGCTGATCGGCACGCCGGTGCTGGAAGCCGGTGAGGTGAACGGTACGGACTTCGAGGATCCGGGACCCGCCACCGGGGAGTTCGCCGTGCTGGGGCCGGTGACCAACGCGTCCGCCGCCCGTGCGGAAGTGATTGTCGCCGAGGATGTTCCGCCGGCGACCGACGTCGCGACGCCGCCCGCCGCGGATCCGGACCTGAGCTCACGCCGCTCGGCCTGGTTCACCTCGGCCTCGGAGCGTATCGAGTCCGCACCCGCGACCGGAGTGTTCGGCGCGCCGGTGACCAGCCCGGGCGTGGTTCGGGCCGGGGAGGGCCGTCCGCCGCTGCCGCGCCGGGTGCGCTCGGCCGATCGCGACGAGACGCCCGCGGCCGGCACGAATACCGTTCGGCGACGCACCGCCGACCAAGCTCGCAACCTGATCAGCGCCGTCGAGCAGGGCACCCGGCAGGGCCGCCGACCCGCTGCCGAAACCGGCTCCACGGCATCCCATTTCGACACAGACGAGGGTGAAGATGGCTAATCCCAACCGAAGTGACGTCGGCTGGCTGCTCGACGATCTGGTGAAGGGTCTCACCGGTGTCCGCTACGCGGTATTGCTGTCCACCGACGGACTGCTGCTGGGCAACTCCTCGGAGCTGGAGAACTCCGATGCCGAGCGGTTCTGCGCGATGGCTTCCGCGTTGCACAGTCTGGCCCGCAGCGCCGGACATCATTTCGACGCCGGCGGTGTCTGCCAGACCATGGTGGAACTCGACCGGGCGGTGCTGTTCATCACCGCCGCGGGTGACAACGCGTGCTTGGGCCTGCTGGCCGCGGACAACGCCGACCTGGGCATGGTCGCGTACGCGATGAACCAGACCGTGCAGCGGGTCGGTTCACATCTCGCCGTCGACCGACGATGAGTCACCGTGAACGACGGTGACGCCTGGTTCGACGACGAGGCCGGACCACTGGTCCGGTTGTACGCGGTCACGCAGGGACGTGGCCGCAGCAACCGGCCGGAACTGGATATGCTGACCCTGATCGTCGATATCGGCCGGGGCGCGGCGCTGCGCCGCCACGAACCCGAATACGCCGCCATCGTGGAGTTGTGCCGCACACCGCAGTCGGTCGCGGAAGTCGCCGCGCGGCTGGAACTTCCGCTGACCATGACGAAGGTGCTCGTCGGCGATCTGATCGACGACGGCCGCCTCGAATACCGCCAGCCCCGTCAGGACGAGGCATCCGACGTCGGCCTGCTGCAGGCGCTGCTGGACGGCATTCGAGGGCTCTGACCACGCTCAGTGCAGCCGCGCCGCAAGGCGTTTCGCGTTCATGTAGGCGATCGCCTCGATCGAGACCATCGGATTCACTCCGGAGGCGGTGGGGAAGCAGGACGCGTCGGCGACGACGATGTTGTTCACATCCCAGGTGGCGCCGTCGGGGTCGACCGCCGACATGTCCGGTGCACCGCCCATCCGCGCCGAACCCATGATGTGCAGCGCGCCCATCGCGCACTGTCCGGGCTCGTAACCGGCGGCGGCGCAGGCGGCGGCGAATTCGGCGTGCGATCCGGTGCGGCCGGGCTCGTAGGCGGGGCCGGCCTGCTGTCCGGAATAGATGCGGCGTGCCCCGGCGGCCTCGAGAATCTGTGCGGCGCCGGTGATTCCGGTGTGCAGATGGCCACGATCGTGCTTCGAGAGCCGGTAGGAGACCACCGGTTCGCCGTTCTTGTCGACGCCGACACTGCCGTGGTCGCGGTCGCGGGTGATCACTCCCAGCGCCACCGACTTGTTCAACTCCAGCAGATTCGCCCGGTAGGCCGCGGCGCCGCGCCAGTTCATGAAGCCCACGCCCATGCCGGGATGGATCGGGCCGGTCTCGTAGATGACGCCGTAACCGTTGCCGTCCAGATCGCGGTGCTGACGGCTGATCCGCGCCTGCATACCGCCCTCCCACGGCCGGATCGGCTCGTCGAAGACGCCGAAGACCGCCGCGGCCGGATGCAGTCGCAGATAGTTGCCGATGTTCTTGTTGCGCAGGCCCGATCGCTTCAGCAGCGCCGGGGTCTGCACCGCGCCCGCGGCCACGACCACCGCGCGGGCCCGCACCTCGATCGGGGCGCCGTTCGAGCCCACGGCCGAAACGCCTTCGGCGCGACCGTTGTTCACGAGGATGCGCCGCACGTTCGCCTCGACCACGAACCGCGCGCCGTGTGCCGCGGCATCGGCGAGCCAGGTCTTGGTGACCGACTGTTTGGCGCCGACGCGGCAGCCGTAGGGGCAGCGGCCGCATTCGACGCCGGCATCGCAGGCGTCGCCGACATTGCGGGGCAGGGTGTCGATATGCCAGCCCAGGGCGGTGGCGCCGCGTTCCAGCACGCCGTCGCGTGCCGAGAGCGGGGAGTGGCGATCGTTGACGCCGAGGCGCCCGGTCACCGCGTCGAGGGCGGTGGTGTATTCGTCCTGCGCGAACTGGGTCGCACCGAGTCCGGCCCATTCGGCGCGCACCTCGTCCGGCGTGCGCAGCGATGTGCTCCAGTTGACCACCGTGCCACCGCCCAGGCAGGTGCCCGCGACGAGGGTGATCTGACCTTCACTGGTGGCGGGCGGGCCGGGCGCGTAGAGGTTGAGCAGGGCGTCGAGTTCGCCGGCGCCGAAATCCCGGTCGTCGTAATAGTTTCCGCGTTCGAGCACGATCACGTCGAGACCCGCCTCGGCGAGTACGGCGGCGGCGGTGCCACCGCCCGCCCCGGAGCCGACGATGACGACATCGCAGGTCAACGTGGTCGGGTCGGTCGGACGCAGCACGGACAGGGCGGGGGCCGGAGCCGAGGCGAGGGTGCCGGGCGGGCCCGGATAGTCGATGGCCTTCCACAGCGGGTGGCTGCCGGTGGGGCCGGGTGTGACGTTGTAGGACAGCAGAGCGGCCTGCTTGAGTGCCTGGAACAGGGTGCGCTTCACCGCGATTCGGGAATCGCCGAGGCGCAGGAGGGTGCGCTCGCGCTCGTCGGCGGTCAGCGACGAGAAGCGCCGGCCACGGTTGCCGAGCAGCAACCCCGCCGATCGGGAATCCCACAGATCGAGCAGGGTGGCGAGCTGTTTGCTCTCGGCGGGGCGAGGGTTGCGGCTCAGGATGTCGAAGACCGTCGCCACGGAGCCGAGCTCTGTCGCCGACGGCAGACTCAGCCCGTCGCCCGGGGTGAACGTATCGCAGATCAGGCCCAGGGCGGCGCGCTGCTTCACTGTCGGATCCATAAAAGCTCACCTTTCACACCACTGGGTGAGTTGTATCACGGTGAGCGAATCTGCGCTCACTTATGCGAAACATACTTGCAGATATAGGCCAGATTCCGGGGTTAGATCAGCGTTTGCGTAGGAGAACTGTCGGTTACATGCAGGATCCCGGGCGTCACCTGGTCGATCAGCGCCCATGCCCGTTCGATGGGCAGATCCACGATGCTGTACTTCTTCTTCCCCGCCGCACTGGCCGCGATCACTGTCGCCAGCCCCGCCCGCCGCTGGAAAAAGGTCTGCCGGACGGTCCACCCGATCACGCCCGGCGCCTCCAGGCAGTCACGGTCACGATCGAGCGCCCCGCGCCGCGTGATCAGCCAGACCGGACGCTCACCGTCCGACGGGATCACCGCATGCCCCAGCCCTCGATAGCGATCGTGTGCCAGGGCCGCCGCCACGAACGCCACTATCACTGGAAGGACCCATGCCCACGGTGGAACAGGCCGTCCGGCAAGGACTATCGCGGCGAAGGCGGCGAGAAGAATCCACACCGGAATGAAGGCGCGGGTGTAGCGCCGGTGTCGCGCGCGTGGGCCGTGCTGTTCGAGTGCCACCGACGCGGGAGCGGCGGCGGTTGCCGGGTCGTCCCAGAGTTGTTGTGGCGCAGCGTGTTCGCTCGCAGCGGTTCTGCGGCGAGAACGGCTGGTGAGAAGCTGGGCCAGGGTGCGGTCGACGGCGGCGCGCGGGGCCTGGGGGAGCAACTTCTGGCGCGGGCTGGTGCCGGTCATGATCGCTTCGAGTTCGGCGCCGCCGGCCAGCCGGAGGAGCAGAGGTTCCTTGACGGTCGCACCGCGCAGTCGCGAGAGGTCGAGCGTGGTCTGGCGGGTGGTGAACAGGCCGCTGCGGATATGCAGCGCTGTGCCGTCGTCGAGCACGCGCAGACCGAAATACGTTGTGAGATACCGGATGCACGCCGCAATGGCCGCGATCACCAGCAGCACCACGACGGCACCCGTCACGGCGAGGGCGATGAACACCGCACTGTGTTCGGTCAGGTCCTGCACGGCTTCGGAATGCACCAGCACATCGGCGACGCCGACTTTCGCGGCCAGGCCGATCACGGGTCCGACGATGGCCAGGCCGGTCAGCGACAGCGGAGCGTAGCGGACCCAGCGCGGCCGCCAATGCCCCATCTCGATCGCGTCGTCCGCGAGCGCGCCGGATTCGCCACCGTTCAAGGCTCGCTGCAGTGCGGCCCGTCCGGCACCGATCCCGTTGTGGACCTGGTCGGTTCGCGTCGAATGGCCTGGGTCCGGCTGCGTGTTCTCGGCCGGCCGCAACAGTAATGCCCGCAGCTCGGGCACCTGCCGCGCATCCACCCCGTCGAGATGAAACCGTTTCTCCCGATCGGCATGCTGTCCGGTACCGATGACCAGCACCACCAACCCGAGCAGCCGATGCATCAGGTCCGCATGCACGTCCACCGACCGAATCCGCGACCGCGGCACCGTCAAGGTCCGCCGCTGCAGCAGGCCCCGGCGCAGCTCCACGGTATCGGCGCCGATCCGGTAGCTGGTGGTGAACCACCGCGTCAACGCGAACGCCACGATCACCGTCGCCACCGCCACCGGACTCCATGCCGGCCCGCCGCTCTGGGTTCCCACGATCACCGCGCCCAGGAGCACCGGGATGTATTTGAACAATTCCCGCACCGGATGCACGAGCAGCATCCGCATATCCAGCCGTCGCCAATCGTCGGCCGCCACCCCCACCGGCGAATCGCTCACGTCGCATCCTCCCGATGAATCGCCGCGATATCGGTCAGCCGATTCACCGTCCGCTCGGCCACCTCCAGATCCAGCGCCGCGATCCGCACCGCGCCCGCCGACGACGCCGTGGTCACCGTGACCGTCGCCAACCCGAACATCCGCTCCAACGGCCCGCGATGCGTATCCACCGTCTGCACCCGCGTAATCGGCGCGACCCGGCTCTCCTGGTTGAACCACCCCGTCCGCGTATACACCGCGCTCTCGGTCACCTCCCACCGATGCACGGCATACCGCCACATCGGCACGACCACCACGCTGAACCCCGCCGCAACCACCGTCGCCGTCACCAGAGCGAGCGCCCACCCCCGATGCGAACCGTCCAGCACCACCCACACGAGCCCGCCCACCAGCACGAACGCCCAGAAAATCGCCGGCCCGGCCGCCCACAACAGCGGAGCCCGCCGACTGGCCCGCCACGCCGGCGCCGCCAAGATCGTGCGCGCGGGCGAATCTTCCGGCGACCGGGTCATACCAGCCATCGTGACATGGAACCGGGCGCGGCCGGTGAAGCCGTTTGCCGGGTGCGGTGATCCGGCGCGATCAGGTGATCCAGCGGTCCGCGAGCCCGTCCACCCAATCGATGCACTCGTCGGGGCTCTCCGGCGGGGTATCCACCAGGACGAGTTCGGTGACGCCGAGGTCGCTCAGTTCGGCGACGTTCGCGCGGGCCGGGGCGCGTAGTGCCACGGCCAGGTGCAGGTCGGCGATGTCGCGCCCGGCGTCCGTGCAGAACCGGGCCAGGAGGTGTAGGCGGTCGCGGACTGTCGACACGGTGTCGAGGTTGAAGCCGTACCAGCCGTCTCCCCAGGCGGCCACTCGCCGCAGTGCGCGGTCGCTGTTGCCGCCGACGAGGATCGGCAGGTGGCTTTGCGTGGGTTTCGGGTTGACGCGGATGGTGCGGAAGGAGACGTGTTCGGAGGCGTAGGTCGCCGGGTCGTCGCGCCACAGGGTTCGGATGGCGTGGACGTAGTCGGCGGTGCGTGCGGCTCGCCCCGCGAAGGGGATGCCCAACGCGTCGAACTCGTCCGCGGACCAGCCGATTCCGATGCCGAGGCGGAATCGGCCCGCGCTGAGCCGGTCCAGCGACGCGGCCTGTTTGGCCATGATCACCGGGTTGTGCTCGGGGAGGAGGACGACGCCGGTGGCCAGGTGGATGGTCGAGGTGACCGCGGCGGCGTAGGTCAGGCAGGTGAACGGATCGAGCCAGTCGGCGGTGGCCGGGACGGCGATGCGGCCGTCGTCGGAGTAGGGGTAGGTGGACGACGAATCGTCGACCATCACGACGTGCTCGCCGCACCACAGCGTGTCGAAGCCGCGGCGTTCGGCCTGCCGGGCGGTCGCGTCGATGATCTCCGGCCGGGATCCGGAGCCGATTCCCAGACCGTGCAACCCGAATCGCATGGCATCGCCGCCTCGTCTGTTTCCGGTGGGACCGGAATTTTAGCCGCTAGCGCTCTCACCAGCACAGTCGTGGACGCGGTATTCCCGGAGGCAAACTGGTCGCCGGAAGCAGGAATAACCTGCGAAGGCCGCCGGGTTGTCTCACGTCACAGGGCACCGAAGGGAGAACACTCGGATGGTTGGCGCATGATCGACGGCGTGAACGAACAACCGCACACTGGGCTACCGACTCCTGGTGTACCGCCCGTTCCGCCGAGTTCTTCGGCCATGCGCAGAGCCTTGCGGCGCGCGCGCGACGGGGCGACGCTCAATCTCGACGAGGCCGTGGTGCTCTTGCACGCGCGCGGTGCGGATCTCGAGGATCTGTCCGCGTCCGCGGCCCGGGTGCGGGACGCGGGGCTGCGGGAGACGTATTCCGGGGACACCCTGCCCATCACCTATTCGCGCAAGGTGTTCATTCCGCTCACCCGCCTGTGTCGCGACAAATGTCATTACTGCACGTTCGTGACGGTGCCCGGCAAGCTGCGCGCCGAAGGTCACGGCATGTATCTGGAACCCGACGAGGTGCTCGAGATCGCCCGCAAGGGTGCCGAATTGGGTTGTAAGGAAGCGCTTTTCACGCTGGGTGACCGTCCGGAGGATCGCTGGCCGGAGGCGCGGCAGTGGCTGGACGAGCGTGGCTACGATTCCACCCTCGACTATGTGCGCGCCATGTCGATCCGGGTGCTCGAGGAAACCGGTCTGCTGCCGCATCTGAATCCGGGGGTGATGAGCTGGGCGGAGATGTCGCGGCTCAAGCCGGTCGCCCCGTCGATGGGCATGATGCTGGAAACCACCTCCGAGCGCCTGTTCACCGAGCGTGGTCAGGCGCATTACGGCAGCCCGGACAAGGATCCGCAGGTCCGGCTGCGTGCCCTCACCGATGCTGGGCGGCTGAGCATTCCGTTCACCACCGGCATCCTCGTCGGCATCGGTGAGACCTATGCCGAGCGCGTCGACTCGATCCTCGCGATCCGCAAGTCGCACAAGGCATTCGGACATGTGCAGGAGGTGATCGTGCAGAACTTCCTGGCCAAGTCCGATACCGCCATGCGCGACACCCCCGACGCCGATCTGGCGGAGTTCCGCGCCACGATCGCGGTGACCCGGCTGCTGCTGGGGCCCAAGATGCGGATTCAGGCCCCGCCGAATCTGGTGTCGCTCGACGAGTGCCGGGCCCTGATCGACGCCGGTATCGACGACTGGGGCGGGGTATCGCCACTGACCCCGGATCATGTGAATCCAGAGCGGCCGTGGCCGAACCTCGAGGTGCTCGCCGAGGTGACGGCACAGGCCGGTTACACGCTGACCGAGCGGCTGACGGCGCATCCGAAATATGTGCTCGCCGGCAATCCCTGGATCGACCCGCGCGTGCTGGGACATGTTGCCGCACTGGCCGATCCGCGTACCGGGCTGGCTCGCGATGTGAATCCGTCCGGTCACCCGTGGCAGGAACCCGACCAGTCCTGGGAGTCGCTGGGCCGGGTGGATCTCAACACCGCCATCGACACCGAGGGTCGCAACACCGAGTCCCGCAGCGATTCCGGCCTGGACAGCGACGGCCTCGGCGCCTTCGGTGACTGGGAAACCGTTCGGGAACAAGTACTTTCGCTCAGCGCACCGGTGAAGCTCGATACCGACGTGCTGAGCGCGCTGCGTGCCGCGGAGAAGGATCCGGCCGGGCTCACCGACGATCAGTACCTGGCGCTGGCCACCGCCGACGGCGCGGAACTCGACGCCATCGCCGCCCTGGCCGATCAGCTGCGCCGCGACACCGTCGGCGACGACGTCACCTACGTGGTGAACCGGAATATCAACTTCACCAACATCTGCTACACCGGGTGCCGATTCTGCGCGTTCGCGCAGCGCAAGGGCGATGCCGACGCGTTCACCCTGTCCGCCGACGAGGTGGCCGAACGAGCCTGGGAAGCGTATGTGGAGGGCGCGACCGAGGTGTGTATGCAGGGCGGCATCGACCCCGACCTGCCGGTCACCGGGTACGCCGATCTGGTGCGGGCGGTCAAGAAGCGGGTGCCGTCGATGCATGTGCACGCGTTCAGTCCGATGGAGATCGTCAACGGCGCCTCGCGCGGCGGGCAGAGCGTGCACGATTGGCTCTCGGCGCTGAAAGAGGCCGGGCTGGATACGATTCCGGGCACCGCCGCGGAAATCCTCGACGACGAGGTGCGCTGGGTGCTCACCAAGGGCAAGCTGCCCACCTCGGCATGGATCGACGTCATCACCACCGCGCACAAACTCGGCATTCGGTCGAGTTCGACGATGATGTACGGCCACGTCGACAATCCGAAGCACTGGGTCGGCCACCTGCGGGTGCTGCGCGGCATTCAGGACGAGACCGGTGGTTTCACCGAATTCGTGTTGCTGCCGTTCGTGCATCAGAGCGCACCGCTCTATCTGGCGGGTGCGTCGCGGCCGGGGCCGACGATCCGGGACAACCGCGCGGCGCACGCGCTGGCGCGCATCATGCTGCACGGGCGTATCGCCAATATTCAGACCAGCTGGGTGAAACTGGGCATCACCGGCACCCAGGTGATGCTCAACGGCGGCGCCAACGATCTGGGCGGTACGTTGATGGAGGAGACCATTTCCCGGATGGCCGGATCGGAGCACGGCTCGGCGAAGTCGGTGGCCGAACTGGTCGAGATCGGCGCCGGGATCGGTCGCCCCGTGCGGGAGCGCACCACCACCTACGGGATACCGGAACACCAGGTGTCGGCCCTGCCGCTGACGGTCGGCTGATTGCGGCGCGGCGCCGCTTCCGGTACCGGAGTCGCGGAACTCCGGAAGCGGCGTCGCGCACCCAGTGGCCCCGGTGAACCGGACGCGGCGAACACAGCGAATCGGACGCCGCCGAGCCGGCGCGGAGAACACCGCCGGACCGGTCTGGAGAACACCGACGGACACGGTGTGTCGCATCCCGTCGGGATCGACAAGTTAGGCAAGGCTGACCAGTTGTAATGTGAGTCGCCGGGATACTGTTGCGCGGGCGGAAGTGTCCCGCAGGCAAGGACAGACTAGGAGAACGGCAGTGCCGTACATCATCGCTGAACCGTGCGTTGACGTGAAGGACAAGGCGTGCATCGAGGAATGCCCCGTGGACTGCATCTACGAGGGCAATCGCATGCTGTACATCCAACCCGACGAGTGCGTGGACTGTGGTGCATGTGAGCCGGTGTGCCCGGTGGAAGCGATCTTCTACGAGGACGACACCCCGGACCAGTGGAGCGGGTACATCAACGCCAACGTCGACTTCTTCGATGACCTCGGCTCGCCCGGCGGCGCGACCAAGGTCGGCAAGACCGACTACGACGTGCCGTTCATCGCCGCGCTGCCGCCGATGGCGAACGAGTAGGTAGCGTTTCGGTGATCCGCGATCGTGTGCGGGTCAGCAGTCTGCTGCCCGATTTTCCCTGGGACACCATCGCCGGGGCCAAGGCTCGCGCCGCGGCGCATCCCGACGGCATCGTCGACCTTTCGGTGGGTACGCCGGTCGACCCGGTCGACCCGCTGATCCGCGCGGCGCTGGACTCGGCCGCCGACGTACCCGGATATCCCGCCACCTACGGCACCCCCGAACTGCGGGAGGCCGCGGTGGCGGCGGTGGCGCGCCGCTTCGGCATGTCCGGTATCGGCTCCGATGCGGTGCTGCCGGTGATCGGCACCAAGGAACTGATCGCCGGATTGCCGCGACTGCTCGGCCTCGGCCCCGCGGATCTGGTGGTGATTCCCGAGGTGGCGTATCCGACCTACGAGGTGGGTGCCCTGCTGTCGGGTTCGCGAATTCTGCGCGCGGACGGCATGACCCGGCTGGGCCCGGAATCGCCGGCGCTGATCTATCTGAACTCGCCGTCCAATCCCACCGGCCGGGTGCTCGGTATCGACCATCTGCGCAAGGTGGTGGCCTTCGCGCGCGAACGCGGCGCGATCGTCGCCTCCGACGAGTGCTACCTGGGTCTGACCTGGGACGCCGAGGCGGTGTCCATCCTCGACCCGCGCGTCAGCGACGGCGACCACACCGGTCTGCTGGCCATCCACTCGCTGTCGAAGACGTCGAATCTGGCCAGCTACCGGGCCGGTTTCGTGACCGGCGACCTCGAGCTGATCCGGGAGCTGCTGGAGGTGCGCAAGCATTCCGGCATGATGGTCCCGTATCCGATCCAGGCCGCGATGACCGCGGCACTGGCCGACGACCGGCACGAGGCGCAGCAGCGCGAACGTTACCGCGCCCGCCGTGAGGTGCTGCGAAAGGCATTGGTGGAGGCGGGTTTCCGCATCGACCATTCCGAGGCCGGCCTGTACCTGTGGTCCACGCGCGGCGAGAACTGCCGCACCACCCTGGACTGGCTTGCCGAACGCGGCATCCTCGCCGCACCCGGTGACTTCTACGGTCCGACCGGCACCGAGCACGTGCGCATCGCCCTGACCGCGACCGACGAGCGCATCGCGGCCGCGGCGGTCCGGCTGTCCGCCTGACCGGTTCCTCACCGAGCGGGCGCGTACCTCAGATGCAGGAGGGGGTACGGGCGTCCGTCGCCATCGGTCTCGGATCTGCCCGTGACGACGAATCCGTGGTGGCGGTAGAAGCCCAGCGCTTGCGGATTCTGCTCGTTCACGTCCACGGTGAGTGCGGGGTAGCGCGCGAGCGCCGCCCGCAGCAGCGCCGAGCCGATTCCGCGACCGCGATGGCCGGCATCGATGAACAGCATTTCCAGTTGCCCGTCCGCGGTACCGGAGAATCCGGTAACCGTCCCCTCGGCGACGGCCACGGTCAACTCGACCGCGGGAAAGTAGTCTGCCGCGAGCCTGCTCTCGATGTCGGCCGCGTGCTCAGCGGCGAGGAAGTCGTGCGTGGCCTGGACCGCACTGCGCCAGACCGCCACGAGCCGCGGGTATTCTGCGGCGCCTACCGAAGGACGTAACTGGACGCCGGATATCTCGTTCACCCTCGGATGATACGAAAGTCGGTGCTCGTACTGCTCCGGCAATCGCTCGGCAGCTCCGGCGACGCGACGCGCGTCGTACTCGTCGGTTTACCGCAGCATCGCCCTGTCGCGGGACTAGCCTGGCGTTATGGACGCTGTCACGGTTGTCCCGACTCCGGCGAACGAGCCGGTTCACTCGTATGCGCCGGGGAGCCGGGAACGAGAACTATTGATCGGCAAACTTGCCGAAATTTCCGGGCAAACGGTCGATGTGCCGCTGGTGATCGGCGGTAAGCATCGGCCGGGGACCGGGCCCCGCTCCGAGATCGTGATGCCGCATCGGCACGCGCACGCGCTGGGCACCTACGCCGATGTGACTCAGGAGGAAGGCCGGGCCGCGATCGAGGCCGCGACGGCCGCGGCGCCGCAGTGGCGGGCGCTGCCGTTCACCGAGCGCGCCGCGGTGCTGCTGCGGGCCGCCGATCTGCTGGCCGGGCCGTGGCGGGAGACGGTGGCCGCCGCGACCATGCTGGGCCAGTCGAAATCGGTGTATCAGGCCGAAATCGACGCGCCCTGCGAGCTGGTGGACTTCTGGCGGTTCAACGTCGCCTTCGCCAGCCACATCCTGGCGCAGCAGCCGGAATCGTCTGCGGGCGTGTGGAATCGGATGGATTACCGTCCGCTCGAGGGGTTCGTCTACGCGATCACCCCGTTCAACTTCAGCGCGATCGCCGGGAATCTGCCGACCGCGCCGGCCCTGATGGGCAATACCGTGGTGTGGAAGCCCTCGCCCACCCAGACGCTGGCGGCCTATTACACGATGCGGGTGCTCGAGGAGGCCGGGCTGCCGCCGGGGGTGATCAATCTGGTCACCGGTGACGGCATCGAGCTGTCGGAGGCCGCGCTGACCGATCCGCGCCTGGCCGGTATCCATTTCACCGGGTCGACCCGCACCTTCCAGCACCTGTGGCAGCGGGTGAGTTCGAATATCGGTCGCTACCACGGATATCCGCGGCTGGTGGGGGAGACCGGCGGTAAGGATTTCGTGCTCGCGCACCGCTCGGCCGATCCGGATGCCTTGCGTACCGCGCTGATTCGCGGCGCCTACGAATATCAGGGGCAGAAATGTTCGGCCGCCTCCCGTGCCTATATTCCGCGCTCGCTGTGGCGGGAGATGGGCGACGATTTCCTCACCCAGGTCGACGAACTGAGCTACGGCGACGTGGCCGATCTGACGAATTTCGGTGGGGCCGTGATCGATCGGCGCGCCTACGACAAGAACGTCGCCGCGATCGAGCGGGCCCGCTCGGCAGGTCTGGGCATACCCGCCGGCGGCACCTACGACGACAGCGAGGGCTTCTTCGTCCAGCCCACCGTGCTCCTCGCCGATACCCCGCGTGACGAGGCGTTCACCACCGAATACTTCGGCCCGATTCTCTCGGTGTACGTCTACGACGACGATCACCCCGAGGCCTTCGATGCGATACTCGCGGAAGTGGATTCGGCGGCGCCCTATGCGCTGACCGGCGCGGTCTTCGCCCGCGATCGGGTCGCGATCGACCGGGCCGCCACCACGCTGCGCTTCACCGCGGGCAATTTCTACGTCAACGACAAGCCGACCGGCGCGGTGGTCGGTCAGCAGCCCTTCGGCGGTGCGCGCGCATCGGGCACCGACGACAAGGCCGGGTCGTATCTGAATCTGCTGCGCTGGGTCGCGCCCCGCACACTGAAGGAAACCTTCGTGCCACCGACCGATTACCGGTATCCGCACATGGAGTCGGAATGAACGGCGAACCGGTGGCCGCATCCGGCCGGGCGCGACGATGAACCCGCTGCGTCCTGCCATCCTCGCCGCCGCCGGTTCGGTGCGAATGAAGCGGGCGATCACCGGGTTTCCGGTCACCGCGGAGGTCGTGCATCGATTCGTCGCCGGTGAGACGCGCACCGATCTCGCTCCGGTCGTCACCGCGCTACTGGACAGCGGCCGGATGGTGAGCGTCGACTTTCTCGGTGAGTACACGACCGAGCGGTCGATGGCCGACGACGCGGTCGCCGAATATCTGGCATTGATCGACGACCTGGCCCGATGGAATCTCCAAGCCCGATGGAACCGATCGTGGTCGGTGCAATCGGTTGCACCGGTGGAGGTTTCGGTGAAACTGTCCGCGCTGGGGCAGTCACTGGGCCTCGACGGCCCCGAGATCGCCACCGCGAATCTGCACACGCTGTGCGAGCGGGCACAGCAGGCGGGGGTGTGGATCACCGTCGACGCGGAGGACCACACCACCACCGAAACCACCGAGTCGACCGTGCGCATGGTGCGTGCCGACTATCCCTGGCTGGGGGTCGCCACCCAGACCTATCTGCGCCGTGCCGAGGATCGCTGCCGCGTCGCCGCGGCCGAGGGCGCGCGAATCCGGTTGTGCAAGGGCGCGTATCGCGAGCCGGAGTCCGTCGCCTATCAGCGCACCGCCGACGTGGACGAGTCGTATCTGCGCTGCCTGGAACTGCTCATGGCCGGGTCGGGATATCCGATGGTCGCCACCCACGATCCGGTCATGATCGCCGCCGCCCACGACATGGCCGCTCGGAACGGGCGCGCGCCGGGCGATTTCGAATTCCAGATGCTCTACGGCATTCGCTCGATCGAACAGCAGCGCCTCGCCGAGGCCGGTCACGCGGTGCGGGTCTACGTGCCCTACGGCAACCAGTGGTACGGCTACCTGATGCGGCGGCTGGCCGAACGCCCGGCCAACCTCGGCTTCTTCCTCCGCGCCCTCGCCGAGCGCTGAATCAGACCAGCGGCCGGCCGAAGCGCCGGCGCAGCCGCATATCCGCGAGATAGAAGTTGAACGGGAAGACCCGGATCACCGTGGGCATCCGCGTCCACACCGCCGAGATCGAGCGCAGGATGAACCGGAACCGGCGTTCGTCGCGTGCGGTCCAGCGCATCCCCATCTCGTCGCGCAGGTGCTGTGGAAGCAGGGCGGTGACGGTGAACCGGTGGAAACGCCCGGCCAGCAACTGAATCGGGCGCGGCTGCATCTTCAGATCGATCAGATCGTTGAAGTAGCGGCGCACCGGCTCGTCGATGGTCTTCGTCGCGAGGTTCTCCTCCCAGAACGCGTAGAACGCGTCCCGGTCGGCCGGCCACATCTCCGGACGCATCTGCAGACCGGTGCCGAGCCGGACGCTGTAGCGGTAGAAACGTTCGGCGAGTTCGGGATCCATCGGTCCGCGCATGCGCTGGTACAGATCATCGACGCCCCAGTACAAGCAGGCCGCCACCCACAACTGCAACTTCGGATCGAAGGCGTTGTACTTGACCGGGCTGTCCGGACCCGAATGCACGGGACGGTGCGAGGCATTGACCGCCTCCCGGTAGCTCTGCACGTCCTCGTCGTTGCCCAGCCACGCCACGGCCAGATAGGTCAGCGTGGTGCGTAGGCGCTTGATCGGATGCAGCGTCACCTTGCCGCTGTCGACCGTGCTCTCCAGGACGCCGTAGCCGACCGGCGGGTGGCTGAGCTGCATGATCACGTTCGCGGCGCCGCCGAGGAAGGCGGCCACGCCGTCGATGTGTGCGCGCACCGTCTCCGGGGTGAGTTCGTCACCCGGAACCTCGGGCTCGTAGTCGGTCGCGCGCAGGGGGGCGGTCATCGTCGACTCGTCTCCTGTTCCTCCCCGCCGGATCGGCGAGAGAATATGAGAAGCTTTCGTGTAAACCTTCTCATCGGTGTGGCATCATGTCAATCAGGGCCGCTGACCATATGGGATGATGAGAGCGCCACCGTGTCCGCGACCCGGGTGAAGGAGAGGAACGACCATGACCGGATCGACCAAACTGTCGACTCGGCTCCTGCCGCTGGTGCGCGGCGCGGGTCCGGAGGACCGCAATCAGACCACGGTACTCGACGCGGCGCTGCTGGCTTTCCTGGATTTCGGCATCAAACGCACCAGCATGGTCGAGGTCGCGCGGCGCGGACGGCTGTCGCTGGCGACGCTGTACCGGCGCTTCGCGGGTAAATCCGATCTGATCCAGGCCGTCGGGCTGTGGCAGGCGCGCCAGTTCGTGGAACAGGTCGACGCCGCGGTACAGCGTCAGATCGATCGCGACGCCAGCGCCGAGGATCAGATCGTCGAACTGTTCGTCGCCTTCCTGGACGGGTTGCGCGGCAACAAACTGCTCGACCGGCTGCTGACCACCGAACCCGAGGTCGTACTGCCCTATCTCACCGTGCAGGGCGCGCCGGTGATCGAGCTGGGGCGCGACTACGTCGCCGAATTCATCACCCGCCTGCAGACGGAAGGTAAACTGCCGCAGTACGATCCGCTGCCGCTGGCCGAGCTGGTCGCGCGCAACGCGCTCTCGCTCGCGCTGACTCCGCAGACGCTGATCCCGGTGGACGACGAGGCGGCCTGCCGTCAGTTCGCCCGCGACCACGTGGTTCCCGGTTTCCGGATTTCCTAGTCGCCGATCCTGGCATCGGCTGGCGTGTGCCCGGCGATGTCGAGTTGTGGCCGAATCTCACCGCGTCCGGAATGTCACATGAGCTCCCCCGGACTGTATTTCGCACCGCAAGTCCGGCGCCGGACATATTCGTGGTCACCGGCACTGACCGAGCATCGCTGTTACCCTTACCGAAACGGCGAGGAGATGTGGGTGAGCGAGGGACGACCAGCGCCGGAGGGCGTCGATCCGACCAAACCGAATGCGGCCCGGATCTATAACTACCTGCTGGGCGGCAAGGACAACTACGAAGCCGATCGGATTGTGGCGCACCGGATGCTGTCCCTGGCACCGGACAATCGTACGGTTGCCTCGTTCAGCCGCGAATTCCTCACGGGCGCTGCGCGACTGGCCGCGGAGGCGGGTATCCGCCAATTCGTCGACATCGGTTCGGGCATTCCGACCTCACCGAGTGTGTACGAGGTGATCACGCAGGTCGATCCCGATATACGGTTGGCCTACATCGACTACGACCCGGTCGTCTTCGCGCACACGAACGCGATGTACGACGGAACCCCCGGTGTCACAACGATGCTCGGCGATTTCCGCGATCCCGACGACATCATCGCGCGACTGCCCACGGAGGCGGGCATCGATCTCGCCGAGCCGATCGCGATGCTGCTCGTCGGTGTGCTGCACTTCGTGCTCGAGGACGAGGCCCCGGGTGTGGTGATGTCCCGATTCCACGAGGTGATGGCGCCCGGTAGCTATGTGGCATTCACCCACGGCGCCACCGAGAGCGACGAGACATGGGTCACTCAGACCGTGACCGATACGGTCGGCAGCACAGCCCAGTTCGTCTTCCGTTCCAGGGCCGACGTCGCCACCATCTTCAAGGAGTTCGACCTGCTCGATCCGGGGGTCGCCCCGATCCAGCACTGGCTCGGCGACGATCTTCCCGAAACCCGGATGGTCGTCATAGGCGGCATTGCCCGCAAGTACTAGTCCGCCGGTACTAGCTCGTGGCCTCGGCCCGCGCCACTGCCGCCGTCCGGGCGATGAGCGTCTCAGCCGTGGCGCGCGGATAGCGTCCCAGGCCGCAGGCATGTGAGACCCCTTCGACGGGGCGGCCGCGCGCCGTTTCGATCAGGCGTAGTGTTCGCATCGAGGCCGCCTCGGTGGCCGCCGGGTCGACGAATCCGGCGTGGAAGGCGGTCCCGTCCCCCAGATCCAGATCTGCCAGCGGGGCATAGAATTCCGGACGGTTCGACGCTGGTATGCCGGTGCCCGACAGCGGGCCGTGCACGTACTCCAAGGTTCTTCCCGACGGCCAGTACCGCGCAACGGCATTGGCGAGATCGACCAGGGGTCGAGCGTCCCGCAGGACCGCCCCCGCCCGGTTGCGTTTACCTCCGAGGCACAGGTGGAGGCCGAAGCGGGTGCCCTCCGGTGCCCGCGCGGCCAATGCCGCGATGCCTCTGCTCAGCCCCAGCGCTGAGTCCGCGGCGCGGTGCAGCGGTTGTGCCTTGGCCATCAACACCAGCTCGGCCGGCGCCTCCAACTGGATCACCACGTCTGTGGCTGCTTTCCGCACGGCCGCCATCTCCGCGACGGTCGCGGCGGTGAACACCCGGCGGTTCGCGATCACTCCGGGCAAGCCCAGGGCGATGAATCCGAGCGTGAAATCGGTCGCCATCCCGACTTGTAGCGCGGGGCCGTCCGGTTCGCACAGTTCGGTGTGGATCGGGAATGCTTCGCGGGCTTCGGCCGAGTAGCCGAGCGACATTGCGGCGGAGTCCGGTTGGACGCCGGAACGCAACCGATACAGCTTTCTGCGTCCACGCACCCGCCGCACTTCCAGAATCCCCTGTTCGGCCAGGTCGGCGATTATCGGGAGGACATAGGTCTGGTGGCGGCGCGTCTCCCCGGTGGGCAGGGTGCGCAGCAACGGGCCCGCACCGCGCATCATCGCTCGCATCGCGTCATCGGCGCTCTCGGCCGGGAAACTTCCGACGAGATGCACCGCTCGATCGACCATACCGAAATAGTAGTGATCAACGCACATTCGCGCATACGGCCGGAAACGAAATCGAAATATCCTCGTTCCGAACCGAATTCGGCACATCGTTGCCTGTTTCGCGGCGAATATGTTGCGTCCGAAGGTGTCTGCATATAGCCTGCGCCGAATAAAGACGAATGCCGTGGTCGTCGGCGCCTCTCCGCCGGACGTCCTCACAGGGAGCGGGTCAGTGCGAATCTCGATGTGGGTACGAGTGATTATCTCCGCGATCATGATGTGCTGCTTCGCATCCGGTGTGTCGGCCGCTGCCCCTACGGGGGCCACCTGCAAATCCTTCCCGTTCCCGGTACCGGAGGGCTACCTGGGCGCGACACTGTGCACGCCGCCGGGTGCGCACACCGTGATGGTGCTGATGTCGGGATCCAACTTCAACGGCAGCTACTGGGACTTCGCCTATCAGCCGCAGACCTACAATTTCCGGCGAGCGATGAACGCGGCCGGATACGCCACCCTCGTGGTGGACCGACTGGGCAACGGTGACAGCACCCGCCCGCCGAGTATGTCGCTGACCGCCAATGCCACCGCGCAGCATCTGCACAGTATCGTCCAGGCCGCGCGCACAGGACTTCCTGGTACCGCGCCGTTCGCCAAGGTGGTCACCGCCGGGCATTCGCTGACCTCCGGCACCGCCATCATGGAAGCCACGAGTTATCACGATGTCGACGGCATTCTCCTGACCGGCTACTCGCACGCGGTCAATGTTCCCGAGACCCTGAGTGTCATCGCGACCTATCACCCCGCGGTCGATGAGCCCCGATTCGCCGGGCACGGAATCGATTCCGGATATCTGGCGAGCCGGCCGGGCACCCGAATGCATGATTTCTTCGATCCGGCCGATGTCGATCCGGGTGTACTCGCTCAGGACGAGGAGACCAAGGAGGTTTTCTCGCTCACCGAGTATCCGGACGGAATGCTCTCCACGCTGCCGGGCATGTCCAATTTCGTCGACGCGCCGGTCCTCGTGGTCGTCGGCAGCCGCGATCGTATGCTCTGCGGACCCGACTACGCCGCTTGCGCCAACACTTCGACATTGCAGGCAGAGGAGTCACCGTTCTTCGCGCCCGCCGCGAAACTGCGCACCTTCGTGCTCCCCGGCAGTGGTCACGCGGTGAACCTGGCCCGCAATACCGTCGACTACCAGCGTACTGTCATCGACTGGGCGAATTCCACGGTCGGGAAATAACCGTCATCGAGCCGCAGCGGGTCGGCCGGGATCAGTGCCACCGTGAGATCTCGCGGAAATCCCTCCCGCAGCGCGGCTTTGACGAGCTCGTTGACGTCGTGGTGATCGCCTCTCCAGGATCGCCGACTCCTGACAACCAGCACGAGGCATGTTGCCTCATACCAGCCGCAGCCCCAGGCGCCGCCGGACCCTCATGTCGAACATATACGCGTTGACCGGAAACATTTTGAGCTGCTTGGGAACTCGCTCCTCCACCGCGCCGACCGCGTGCAAGAGCCGGGCCAAACGGCGGTCGTCGGCCGCCGTCCACGGCATCTCCATCTGCGCGCGCAGATTCGGCGGCAGCAACCCGGCGACCACCCAGCGGTGAAATCGCTTGAATGGCAGGCGAACCGGGGGCGGGAACATCTTCAGATCCACCAGATCGTCGAAGTACGCGCGGATCGTCGGATCGATGCGGGCCTCGGCGAGCTGCCGGTTCCAGTAGGCGTCGAAGGCGGCGCGGTCGGCCGGCCACATCGCCTGCGGCATCTGCAGTGTGGTCCCGAACCGGGCGGCGTGGCGGTAGAAGGCCTCGGCCTCCTGCTCGGGCATCGGGCCGTGCATCCGCTCGTAGAGGTCGCGTGAACCCCAGTACAGGCAGGCTGCCACCCACAGCTGCAGCTTCGGATCGAAGGCGTTGTACTTGACCGGGCTCTGCGCGGTCGAGCGGACCTGGCGATGCTGCCAGTTCACCGCCGCGCGGTAGGCGGCGCGCTCGTCGTCGCTGCCCAGCATGGCCACGGCGAGGTAGGTCAGCGTGGTGCGGGTGCGTTTGACCGGATGCAACATCACCTTGCCGCTGTCGACGGTGCTCTCCACCACGCCGTAGCCGACGGGCGGGAGCGACAGCTGCATGATGACGTTGACCGCGGCACCGAAGAAGGCGGCCGAACCGTCCAGGTGCGCCGCGACATCGTATTCGGCGACCGGTTGCCCGGGCGACGTGCGAATGGACGTGGTCATCGTCGACCCCCATCTCCGCGTGAGAAGGCTGTATCTCGACAGTCTCACCACCTCACTGCGCTGTCAACGGCCGCGCGACGACGAGACGAATTCGCAACGGGCCGCCCGGCAGGGAGAGTGCCGGCGGTGCCGGATTACCGAGCAGGGTTGATAGGTTGGCCCGATGTCCTACGGTTCGCTGCCGCTGTTGCCCTCGCTGAATCCGGCCGCCGTGGCCGCCGGCTACGACATTCCCGATGCGGTCACCATCGACGGTGAGACGCTCTCGCGCAGCGATCTGGTCGGCGCCGCGACCTCGGTGGCCGAACGGATCGCCGGGGCCGGCCGCGTCGCGATCCTGGCCCGCCCCACCGCCACCACCGTGCTGGGCATCCTCGGCTGCCTGATCGCCGGGGTCGCCGCCGTGCCGGTGCCGCCGGACGCGGGATCGGCCGAACTGGACCACATCCTCGCCGATTCCGGGGCGCGGGCCTGGCTCGGTGCGGCGCCGGAAAACTCCACGCTGCCGGTGATCCCGGTGCGCAAACACGCCCGCTCCTGGCACAGCCATCCCGAACCCGCCGCGAACACAACGGCTTTCATCCTCTACACCTCGGGGACCACGGGGGCGCCCAAGGGGGTGATGCTCAGTCGTGGCGCCATCGCGGCCGGTCTCGACGCCCTGTTCGAGGCGTGGTCGTGGACCTCGAAAGATGTTCTGGTACATGGGCTTCCGCTGTTCCATGTGCACGGTTTGATCCTCGGTGTGCTGGGGCCGCTGCGGATCGGCAGCCCGCTCGTGCACACCGGTAAACCGACTCCGGCCGCCTATGCCGCGGCAGGCGGAACCATGTACTTCGGTGTGCCGACGGTCTGGTCGCGCATCGCCGAAGATCCCGACGCCGCAAAGGAATTGGCGAATGCCCGGCTCCTGGTCTCCGGCAGTGCGCCGCTGCCGGTTCCGGTCTTCGAACGGCTGCGTGAGCTGACCGGGCAGGCGCCGGTGGAGCGTTACGGCATGAGCGAAACCATGATCACCCTGTCCACCCGGGCCGACGGCGAACGCCGGCCGGGCTGGGTCGGCCTGCCGGTGGCGGGTGTGCAGACCCGGTTGCGCGACGAGGCGGGGGCGCCGGTTCCGCACGACGGCGAGAGTATCGGAGGACTGCAGGTGCGCGGGCCCATGCTGTTCGACGGCTATCTCGGCCGGCCGGAGGCTACCGCCGAGAGCTGGACCGAGGACGGCTGGTTCGTCACCGGCGATGTGGCGGCGATCGACGCCGAGGGATTCCATCGCATCGTCGGGCGGGAATCGGTGGATCTGATCAAATCCGGTGGGTATCGCGTCGGGGCCGGCGAGGTCGAAACCTGTCTGCTCGGCCACCCGAGTGTGGCCGAGGTTGCCGTGGTCGGGATCGAGGACGCGGATCTGGGGCAGCGCATCCGGGCCTACGTGGTGCCGCGACCCGACACCGCGATCTCCGAGCGTGAACTCGTCGACTTCGTCGCCCAGCAGCTCTCGGCGCACAAACGCCCGCGTGAGGTGCTGATGGTGACCGAATTGCCGCGCAACGCGATGGGCAAGGTCCAGAAGAAGCTGCTGCGCTGAGGTATCGATCCGGTGCCGGGAACGTGCCGGGTTGACCTGTACCGCACTCGAGGTTCTAAGGTCGGCGCATGATCGCAACGCTGTCTGCAGCCCAGATCGAGTATCTGGCGGGCCAACGCCTGGGTCGGCTGGCCACCATCCGCCCGGACGGATCGCCGCAGAACAATCCGGTGGGTTTCCGCTACAACGAAGCCCTCGGCACCATCGATATCGCGGGCCACAACATGGGCGCCTCGCAGAAGTTCCGCAACCTCGGCAAGGAGGAGCGGGTCGCCTTCGTCGTGGACGACATCGCCTCGGTGAATCCGTGGCAGGTGCGCTGCCTCGAAATCCGGGGCGTGGCACAGGCTTTGCGAGATGTGGACACCTACCTCGACGGCGGGTCGCGCGAACTGATCCGCATCACCCCGCAGCGCGTGCTGGCCTTCGGAATCGACTAGGTCCGCACCACACGAAACGCCCCTTCCGTTCCGAGACGGAAGGGGCGTTCGTGCGTTCTCAGTTGGCGTGCAGGGCGGCGTTGAGTTCGATGCCGGTGCCCTTGCGGGCGACGACCTCGACGCTGCCGGTCAGCGAGTTGCGGCGGAACAGCAGGTTCGATTGCCCGGACAGTTCGGCGGCCTTGATCGTGCGGCCGTCCGGCAGGGCGACCTTGGTGCCCGCCGTGACGTAGAGGCCGGCCTCGACGACGCAATCGTCGCCCAGCGAGATGCCCAGGCCGGCGTTGGCGCCGAGCAGGCAGCGCTCGCCGATCGAGATGACCTGCTTACCGCCACCGGACAGGGTGCCCATGATGGATGCGCCGCCGCCGACATCGGAACCGTCGCCGACCACCACACCGGCCGAGATGCGGCCCTCGACCATGGAGGCGCCGAGGGTGCCGGCGTTGAAGTTCACGAAACCCTCGTGCATGACCGTGGTGCCCTCGGCCAGATGCGCGCCCAGCCGCACCCGGTCCGCGTCGGCGATGCGGACGCCGGCGGGCAGCACGTAGTCGACCATGCGGGGGAATTTGTCGACGCCGTAGACGGTGACCGGACCGCGGGCGCGCAACTTCGCGCGCACCAGCTCGAAGTCCTCGACCGCGCACGGGCCGTGATTGGTCCACACGACGTTGGCCAGCAGCCCGAACTGCCCCTCCAGGCTGAGCCCGTGCGGGCGGACCAGACGGTGGGAGAGCAGGTGCAGGCGCAGATATTCGTCGTGGGTGTCGATCGGCGGCGCCGACAGATCCGCGATCGTGGTGCGCACCGCGACGACCTCGACCCGGCGGGCCTCGTCGGGGCCGACCAGATCGGCGAAGCGTGCGTACTCGGCGTCGGCCGGGCTCAGCCGCGTGGTCTCCGACGTCTCGAACGTGCCCAGTTCCGGATACGGGTACCAGGTGTCGAGGACCGTCCCGTTCGCGGTCACCGTCGCCAAGCCGACTGCGGATGCTCCCTGTGTGCTCACGGCACTTCAGCCTACTGGGTGCAGATCGCGAGGTGGTGGGCTACCTGTGCCGCCCGCCCCGACCGAGCCGCTCGGCCCGGTCGTGAGACGGGCGAAGACTTAGGCTGGTCCGGTGACCATCGATCTGCGCGCCGACCCGATCTCGATCACCGCGACCCTCGTCGACATTCCGAGCGTCTCCCGCGACGAGGCGGCGATCACCGACACCGTCGCCTGGGCGCTGCGCGAGCAGACCGACGGTTTCGAGGTGCTGCGGCACGGCAACACCGTGCTGGCTCGCACCAACCGCGGGCTGCCGCACCGGGTGATCATGGCCGGTCACCTGGACACCGTGCCGATCGCCGACAACGTGCCGGGCCGGTTCGAGACGATCGACGGTGAGGAAGTGCTGTTCGGCTGCGGCAGCGTCGACATGAAGTCCGGTGACGCGGTGTTCCTGCATCTGGCCGCCACCGTCGCCGACCCGGTCTGCGATCTGACCCTGATCTTCTACGACTGCGAGGAGATCGCCGCCGAATACAACGGTCTCGGCCGCATCGAACGCGAACTGCCGGAATGGCTGGACGGTGATCTGGCCATCCTCGGCGAACCGTCGGGCGCGTGGATCGAGGCGGGCTGTCAGGGCACGCTGCGGGTCCGCCTCGGTCTCGGCGGCACCCGCGCCCACACCGCGCGAGCGTGGCTGGGCGACAACGCCATTCACAAACTCGCGCCCGTCCTGCAGCGGCTGCGCGACTATGTGCCGCGCGAGGTGGACATCGACGGCTGCGTGTATCGCGAGGGGCTTTCCGCGGTGAAGGTCGACGGCGGCGTGGCCGGCAATGTGGTGCCCGACGAGGCCGAGGTGCTGGTGAACTTCCGATTCGCCCCCGATCGCACCCTCGACGAGGCGACCGAGCATGTGCGGAAGGTGTTCGACGGGCTGGATGTGAGCTTCGAGCGCACCGACGGTGCGCCCGGCGCGCTGCCGGGCCTGTCGGCTCCGGCCGCGAAGAACCTGGTGGAGCGTGTCCATTCGCACGGCGGCGGCGGGGTGCGCGCGAAATACGGCTGGACCGATGTGTCGCGATTCGCCGCGCGGGGGGTTCCGGCGGTCAATTTCGGGCCCGGCGACCCCAATCTGGCGCACAAGGTGGACGAGCGCGTACCCACCCGCCAGATCACCGTCGTCACCGAGATCCTGCGCAACTACCTGACCGGTCACCGAGGCTGAACCGGTAGGTTCGGTCCCATGTCCACCGCGCCCGAGCCCGCATCGACCAGATCACCGAAGTCCACTCCCAAGTTCCGCGGCCCGATCATGTTGCGCCGGGCGCGCAAACAGGGCACCGGAACCACCGACCAGCATCTGCTCGACGGCCGCGGACCCACCGACTGGGTGCACACCGACCCCTGGCGGGTGCTCCGGATTCAGAGCGAATTCGTGGAGGGATTCGGCGCACTCGCCGAAATCCCCAGGGCCGTCGCCGTTTTCGGCTCCGCGCGCACGCCGGTGGACACGCCCGAATACGATGCGGCGCGGGCCATCGGCGCCGCCCTAGCCGAGGCCGGTTTCGCGGTGATCACCGGTGGTGGTCCCGGAGTGATGGAGGCGGCCAACCGCGGCGCCTGTGAGGCAGGCGGCTACTCCGTGGGCCTCGGCATCGAACTGCCGATGGAACAGGGACTCAACGAGTGGGTCGACCTCGGCATCAACTTCCGCTACTTCTTCGCCCGCAAGACGATGTTCGTCAAGTACTCCCAGGCGTTCATCTGCCTGCCCGGCGGCTTCGGCACCCTGGACGAGCTGTTCGAGGCGCTCACACTGGTCCAGACCCACAAGATCACCCGCTTCCCGGTCATCCTTTTCGGCAGCCGGTACTGGGCGGGACTGGTCGACTGGCTGCGCGATTCGCCGAGCGGCTCGGGCAAGATCTCGCCCGGTGATCTGGAACTGCTGCACGTCACCGACAGTGTGGAGGAACTGGTCGACATCGTGCTGCAGGCCGCCGCTCGTCGCGGCGACGAATCCAACGGGACGGAGGATCAGTGGTGAGCGGGCAGTTCGCGGTGTGTGTCTACTGTTCGGCCAGTGCCGCGGATCCGGACGCGCTGCAGCTGGCCGCCGACGTGGGTAGCGAAATCGCCCGGCGCGGTTGGCAACTGGTGTCCGGCGGCGGGCATGTGTCGATGATGGGGGCGGTGGCGGTGGCCGCGCGCGCCGGAGGCGCCCGCACCACGGGCGTGATCCCGAAACGCCTGGTGCATCAGGAAGTCGCCGATGTAGACAGCGACGAGCTGATCGTCACCGACACCATGCGCGAACGCAAACAGATCATGGAGGATCGCGCCGACGCCTTCCTGACGCTGCCGGGCGGAATCGGCACGCTGGAGGAATTCTTCGAGGCGTGGACCGGCGGATATCTGGGACTGCACGGCAAACCGCTGGTGGTGCTCGATCCGAACGGCCACTACCGCGGACTGTTCGCATGGCTGGACGAACTGAGCGCGGCCGGGTTCATCGGGCGCCCCGCACTGGATCGGATTACCGTGACCGCGGATGTGGCATCCGCATTCCGAGCCCTGACGGCGCCGCGCATCGACACCGCCTGAGCGCATCGACACCGCCTGACCGGAAATCGTTGGAGGAGAATGTGACCGCCGAGGCCCGAAACACGATCAGTCTCTGGGATCTGGCACGCAGGCTGCCCGCCATGGCGATGGAGACGCCGGGCATGCTGCGCGGCGCCACCGGCATGCTGGTGCGCGCGGACGACAAATCCTCGGTGGGGCTGTACTTCCAGAAGGCGGCACGGCGGTATCCGAATCGGCCGTTCCTGCGCTTCGAGGGCCGCGAATACACTTACGGCGAGGCCAATACCGAGGTGAACTGCTTCGCCGAGGTGCTGGCACAGCGCGGTGTGCGCCGCGGCGATGTGGTGGGCGTGCTGATGACCAACCGCCCCGAGACGCTGTTCGTGGTGCTGGCGACGGTGAAGCTGGGTGCGACGGTCGGGCTGCTCAATCACAATCAGCGCGAACAGGTACTCGCCCACAGCTTCGGCCTGCTGAACAGCACGGTCAACGTGATCGGCGAGGAATGTGAGGAGGCACTGCGCTCACTGCCCGAGCCGCCGCCGAATCTGCTGTATACGCAGGAATTGCAGGAGCTGGCCCGCGCCGCCGATCCGGCGGATCCGGCGGTGTGCGCGGACGTCCGCGCCCGAGAGCGCGCCTTCCTGATCTTCACCTCCGGCACGACCGGACTGCCCAAGGCCAGCGTGATGACCCATCTACGCTGGACGAAGAGTATGGCCGGGCTGGGTGGTCTGGGTATCCGTCTGCGCGGCGGCGACACTATGTACTGCTGTCTGCCGCTGTATCACAACAACGCGCTGACGGTCGCGCTCGGCGCGGTGCTCGGCTCGCGGGCGACGCTGGCGCTGGGCCGCAAATTCTCGGTGTCGAATTTCTGGAACGAGGTCGTCGCGACCAGGTCGACGGCGTTCATCTACATCGGCGAGCTGTGCCGGTACCTGCTCAATCAGCCGGAATCGCCTCGCGAACACGAACATTCGGTGCGGCTGGCGGTCGGCAACGGCCTGCGCCCGGAGCTGTGGGACGAATTCCGGCGGCGCTTCGGCATCGGCCGGGTGGTGGAGTTCTACGGCGCCAGTGAGGGGAATATCGCCTTCATCAACGCCTTCGGCGTGGACCGCACCGCCGGATTCGGGCCGCTGCCCTACGCGGTGGTGGAATTCGACGAGGCGACCGGTAAGGCGCGGCGATACCCCGACGGGCGACTGCGCAAGGTCGCCTCCGGCGGTGTGGGCCTGCTGCTGGCGAAGGTCACCGACCGTTCCCCGTTCGACGGCTACACCGACAAATCCGCGACCGAATCGAAATTGGTGCGCAACGCATTCGACGAGGGCGACTGCTGGTTCGACACCGGAGATCTTGTGCGCGACCAGCATTGGCGCCACATCGCCTTCGTCGACCGCCTCGGCGACACCTTCCGCTGGAAGGGCGAGAACGTGGCGACCACCGAGGTCGAGGGCGCCTTCGACGGCGCGCCCGGTATCACCGAGGCGGTGGTGTACGGCGTGGACGTGCCCGGAGCCGACGGTAAGGCGGGGATGGCCGCGGTAACCCTCGACGCCGATGCCGCCTTCGACGGCTCCGCGCTGGCCGCCCGGCTCTACGACCGCCTGCCCGGGTACGCGGTGCCGCTGTTCGTCCGCGTGGTGCCCGAACTGGAGACCACCTCGACCTTCAAGAGTCGCAAGGTGGATCTGCGCAAACAGGGCTTCGCGTCCGACGACTCGTCCGCGGTCTATGTGCTGAAAGGCCGCGACCAGGGATATGTGCCGTTCTACCCGAGCTATCCGGACGAGGTGGCCGCCGGTACCGCACCCCGGGGCTAGGTCGTGCCGGAGGGCGCCGATACCCCGGCAATTAGACTCACCACCATGAGTTCTGCGTCACCGCTGTCCACCCTGTGCGGTAAGCCGGTGGCGACGGATCGGGCGCTGGTGATGGCGATCGTCAACCGAACCCCCGATTCCTTCTACGACCGGGGCGCCACCTTCTCCGACGACGCCGCGATGGCCGCGGTGGCTCGCGCCGTCTCCGAGGGGGCGGATCTGGTCGACATCGGCGGGGTGAAGGCCGGTCCGGGGGACGAGGTCGACGCCACGGAGGAAGCGCGGCGGGTGGTGCCGTTCGTGGCGGCCATCCGCGCGCGTTATCCCGGCCTGTTGATCAGTGTGGACACCTGGCGCAGCGAGGTCGCGCGAGCCGCGGTGGCCGAGGGCGCGGATCTGATCAACGACACCTGGGCCGGTGCGGATCCGCAGCTCGCGGACGTGGCCGCCGAACTGGGTGTCGGGATCGTATGCAGCCACACCGGCGGCGCTCAACCGCGTACCCGGCCGCATCGGGTCCGGTACGCCGATGTGGTGTCCGAGGTCACCGATACCCTGGTCCGGGCTGCCGAGGCGGCGCACGCGGCGGGGGTCGCCGCGGATGCGATCCTCATCGATCCGACCCACGATTTCGGGAAAAACACCTATCACGGGCTCGAACTGTTGCGGGCCGTGGACATTCTTGTAAATACCGGATGGCCTGTCTTGATGGCGCTGAGCAATAAGGATTTCATCGGAGAGACTCTTGGTGTCGGACTTTCCGAGCGATTGGAGGGGACATTGGCGGCAACCGCGTGGGCGGCCGCGGCCGGCGCCAGGGTCTTCCGAGTTCACGAGGTCGCCGCAACCCGGCGAGTAGTGGACATGATCGCGGCGATTCAGGGCATCCGGCCCCCCGCACGAACCTTGCGAGGTCTGGTATGACGTTCGATTGGACTGCCACGCATACGTGGGATCGACCACAGTGGGCGATCGACGAGTTGGTCGACGCGAAGGACGGGCGCACCGTCTCGGTGGTGCTGCCGGCATTGAACGAGGAACGCACGGTCGCCGATGTGGTGGCCAGTATCCGGCCGCTGCTCGGCACGCTGGTCGACGAATTGGTGGTGCTGGATTCCGGCTCCGTGGACGCGACGGCCGAGCGGGCCCGCGCAGCGGGGGCGCAGGTGGTCACCCGTGAGCAGGCCGTGCCCGAACTGGAGCCGGTTCCCGGTAAGGGGGAGGTGCTGTGGCGCTCACTGGCCGCGACCTCCGGCGATCTGGTGGCCTTCGTCGATTCGGATCTGATCGATCCCGATCCGATGTTCGTGCCGAAACTGCTGGGTCCGCTGCTGACCGTGGACGGTATGCATCTGGTGAAGGCCTACTACCGGCGTCCGCTGCGCCAGGGTGCGGCGGTGGAGCAGCACGGTGGCGGCCGGGTGACCGAACTGGTGGCGCGACCGCTGCTCGCGGCGCTGCGGCCGGATCTGTCGAAGGTGTTGCAGCCCTTGGGTGGTGAGTACGCGGGGACGCGGGAACTGCTGACCGCGGTGCCGTTCGCGCCGGGTTACGGTGTGGAGATCGGCCTGCTGCTGGACACTTTCGACATGCTCGGCCTGTCGGCGATCGGCCAGGTGAATCTGGGCGTGCGCACGCATCGCAATCGTCCGCTGTCGGACCTTGGTGTGATGAGCCGGCAGATTCTCGGAACCGTGCTGGGGCGCAGCGGAATTCGCGACTCCGGTGCGGCATTGACGCAATTCCCGCTCATCGGTGAGGAATTCACCGCGCTGAGCACGGATGTGCACCTGGCGGATCGGCCGCCGATGAACACCCTGCGTCCCACCGAAGTCGCCGCCTGATCACCGTTCGTGGCGGTAGATCGGCGTGAGGAGATCCACCTCGATCGGTTCGCCGGTGTGGCGGTCGTAGCGGACGCCGATCACCGCCGAGAAGGCCCGGGTGTCGGCGCGCTCGTGCAGGGTCGCCAGCCGGGTGCCGAGAAGCCGTATCGCGCCGAGTGATCCGGGCGGATGTAGTCCGTCGATGACGAGAATGGTCCCGCGCCCGTCCGGGCGGGGCAGGCGCGCCAGATAGGCGATGTCGAAGGGTTCGGTGCCGCCCGGCCGGTAGATCCGCCGGGCGGCCCGGTCCTCGATCGCGCGGCGCACTCGCCCGGCCCGCGCGAGGGTCCGGCGCAGCCGCGGGTCGGCCGAGACCAGATAGCGCAGACTGGGCGACAGTTCGGGCCCGCCGAGCACGATCAGGCCCTCACGGTCGAGATCCACCGGGCGCCCGGGGAGGAAGCGTTCGACCGAGACGGTGAATCCGAGCTGTCGCAACAGTTCCGCCAGCCGGTGCGGTGCGGCGGCATCCGGCGCGCCGATCAGCGGCGTGGCGCGAGTGACCGCGCGCAGATCGGGCGTCAGCACGGTGAGCGGTCCGTGCCCGAAGAACAGACCTTCCGGTACCGGGCCCTGGGTGCTGACCTGGTGGATCCGGGCGCGTGAAAGTCCCGCTGCCGCACCGATCCTGGCGAAGGTCCAGCCCTCGGCATGCAGCTCTCTGATCACCGCTCGGCGGATGCGGGTGAGCTCGTTGATGGTCTGCTGGGCCGCCGCGACCCCTTCGGTGGCAGCCTTGAGACGTTCGACCTTGTCTTCGATCGCGAACACCCGTGCCACCTCGTCGGCTGACATGTGCGAAGTCTAGATAGCTCGACAGCCGGATGTGTCTAGACCGGTTGACGAATCCGCCGCATGCGGCGAATCAATCGAGCACACCGGGCATTTGGGCCGGACCGGGCGGTCCGCAAGGGGACTATCAGTGCTTTCCGATCAGGTGGCGTCGAAATCGATCGGCGGTTTCTCGTTGCGGTCGAGCGGTTTCGGCGGTTCGGGCACCGAATAATTGGGTGGGGTCACAGAATTCGGCGCACCGGCCTGTGAGGTCGTTGAATTGCCGGACGAGCCGTTACCCGGATTCGCACCGCCGAAGGTACCGGTGAACAGCGAATCGTCACCGTCGAAGAGGTGTTTGGTGACCATCGACCGCGGCGTCATCCCGCGCAGACCTTCGAGTGGTTTGCGCAGTTCGTTGAGCTCTTCCAGGGGTTTGCGCAGTTCGTCGAGCTCGGGTCCGAGATCGTTGCGCAGCTGGCTGGTGGCGCCGGAGGCGTAGTCGCGGACCTGACGCAGACTCTGCGCGGTCCAGCGTATCGCCCCCGGAAGCCGCTCCGGGCCGAGAATCATCAGCGCGGCGACCACCAGGATCACCATCTCGGGCCAGCCGATATTGAACATAAGACCAGGCTACTGGGGTGCTTGCGGGGCGTTCTTATCGGATTCCAGCGTCACCGGCACATCGACCTGGCGGCCGTCGCGGATCAGTTGGAAATTCACCGTCTCCCCGATCTGATGGGACTGCACGGCGACGGTGAGTTCGGCCGGTTCGGTGACCTGCCGATCGCCCACCTTGACGATCACGTCGCCCTCGGCGATACCCGCCTTGGCCGCCGGGCTGTTGCCGACCACATCCGCCACCGCGGCGCCGCTCATGACGTCGTTCTCGACCTGCTTGGTCTTCGCGCTGACCCCGAGCCACGGGTGATACATCACACCGTCGCGAATCAGGGTCTGCGACACCCGCTGCACCAGATCCACCGGAATCGCGAAGCCGAGGCCGACCGATCCGCCGCTCTCGCTGCGGATGGCGGTGTTGATGCCGATCAACCGGCCCTCGCCGTCGACCAGAGCGCCGCCGGAGTTGCCGTGGTTGATCGCGGCGTCGGTCTGCACGGCGTCGAAGGCGCCCGCGGTGTCGTCGCCGGCCTCGGGGCTCTCCTGGATCGCGCGGTGCAGCGCGCTGACGATGCCGGAGGTGACGGTCTTGCTCAGGCCCAGCGGCGAGCCGATGGCCAGCACATCGTCACCGACCTGCACATCGCTCGACTTCCCGAGCCGGGCGACGGTGAGGTTCTTGACGTCGACCTTCAGCACCGCGAGGTCGGTCTTGGGGTCGCGGCCGACCAGCTGGGCCGGGGCCCTGGTGCCGTCGGAGAAGGTGGCCTGAATCTTGGCGCGCCCGGATTTGTCCTGCGCCGCCATCGAGATGACGTGATTGTTGGTGACGATGTAGCCGTTGCCGTCGATGACCACGCCGGAACCGAGGGCGCCGTTGTCGCCGACGGTCTCGCGGATCGAGACGACCGAGGGCAGCACCGCGTCGGCCACCTTGGCGACCTGGCTGTGCGGTTTGTCGGTGTTGCTCTCCTGCTGCAGCGCGATCTTGCGCGAGGTCAGCGCGCCGGTGTTCTCGGCGGTGAACCGGCCGACGAGACCGCCGAGCACGCCGATGATCAATGCGGCCACACCCAGGATCGCCAGGGCCTTGGGCGCGACCTTGCCGCCGAACAGCACCTCGCGGGCGCCGAGTTTGACGCCCGGCGGCAGCGGCTGCGGGGCGGGGGTGTGGATGGCGGGATCGCCGAGCCGGGCCGCGGCCGCGGGATCGCGCCACGGATCGACCGGGGCGCTCGGATCGGGCGTGTCGGCCCCGGCCTCGGGATCGCGCTGGAGGAGTTCGTCGGAACCCGGGGGCCGTCCGAAGGCCTCGGCGAGCACCGCGTCCGGCGGGCGATTGACCAATTCGGGAGCATCGTGGCGGGGCGCGGGCGCGGCCTGGGTATGCGATGCGAAAGATCCGGCCTGCCCCTCGGGGCGGCGGAAAGCGCGGGCGGTGTGTTTATCGATATCCGGGCGGTACACCGGGCGCGGCCCCAGCACGGGCGCGTCCGACGGCCTCAGGTTCCCCCTGGCCGCCGAATCCGATGAAGCGGACGGCGTCGATTCGGTGGTCACGTTCGCAAACTCTACTTGCGCCACCATCCCGTCCACCGCCTGCTCTCGAATCCCATTTCTCGATTCGAGGAGGAAGCGAAACGGAACGAATCCGCCCGCAGGCCGAGGAAACTCGCGCCACGCGACATATCGTCGGTGCTACTACCGGTGAGGTCGGCCAACGGAATTCGGCTCAGCGTGTCCTGCAGGTCCGTCGGCGCGGAAATCTGCATCTGTGCCGCCCGGCGCAATGCCACCCGGGCCTGCTGCTGCGCCTCGACCTCGGCGGCGCATTCGGGGCAGCGGGACAGATGTTCGGCCGCGCGCAGATAGGCGTTCATTCTCAGCTCGCCGTCGACATACGCGACGACGGCCTCATTGGCCAGGTGTTCGGTGGGGGCGAATCGACCCTCGCCGGTCATACGGATGCACACCCTTCCGACGGACTGCAGCTTCGCCGGGCACGGCCGCGGCGCTGCACCGCTGTTTACCCGACTTTCTCCTCAGCGGCGAACCGCTGCTGAGAACCATTATGCGCAAGGTATTCCCGCAACGCCTGACGGCCGCGGTGGATACGGCTGCGCACGGTACCCAACTTCACCCCGAGGGTAGCGCCGATCTCCTCGTAGGACAGACCCTCGATATCGCACAGCACGACGGCCGCGCGGAATTCCGGCGCCAGCGCGTCGAGCGCCCGCTGCAGGTCCGGATCCAGCCGGGCATCGTGATAGACCTGCTCGGGTCCGGGACCTTCGGACGGCACCCGGTCGTAGTCCTCGGGCAGCGCCTCCATCCGGATGCGGTTGCGCCGGCGAACCATGTCCAGGAACAGATTCGTGGTGATCCGGTGCAGCCAGCCCTCGAACGTGCCGGGCTGGTAGTTCTGCAACGAGCGGAAGACCCGGATGAACGTCTCCTGGGTGAGGTCCTCCGCGTCCTGCGGGTCACCCGTCAGGCGGTAGGCCAGCCGATACACCCGGTCGGCGTGCTCGCGGACCAGTTCGTCCCAGGAAGGCATCATGGTGCGGTCGCCGGTGGCGTCGAAGGCGGCGGTGCCGCTCAGCGCATCGTCGTCCGCGGCATCGACCGCTACGGCTTCGGTATCGTCGAAGTCGGCGCCGTTCAGGACGTCGGCCCCGGCTTCGGTACGGGCATCGACTTCGGTACGGACATCGCTACGAGCGGCACCGGGCAACTCGTAGTCGGCCGAGACGCCGATCGGCAGACTCGACTCGGGCAGGGTGGCGTACTCGCGCGCCGCATCGACCTTGTGGATGGGGTGACCTCCTACTCGGGACCGTGGCAGGCGCACGACGACTGGTGGTCGTCGCGTACCGGGTACAACCGCGAACCTGAGTCCGGTGTTCCCGGGCGCCGTCCGACGGTCGGCCGGCCCTTGCTTGGTCATTACTCTGGCGGTTCCCGATGTGCCGGTGGTATGGGGAGGCTGAGGGACACCTGAGAAAAACACCGGCCGTCGTCGCGCCCCCGGACTGCCACGCCGTTAGCCTCATATTCGTGAGCCACATCCCAGCGGCATCGGCCCTGCAGCGCAACCTCGCCTACGTGGAGGAATCCGTGGTCGAGGACGAGATCCTCATCGCGGCGCGGGAGCGGGCCACCGAACTGGGCGCCGCGCCGGTGCCGCCGTCGGTGGGAGCGCTGCTCAGCATGTACGCCCAGTTGCTCGGCGCGCGGGCGGTGGTCGAGGTCGGCACCGGCGCCGGCATCAGCGGCCTGTGGCTGCTCGACGGCATGCGCGAGGACGGCACGCTGACCACGATCGACTCCGAGCCGGAACATCAGCGCGCGGCCAAGGACGCCTTCCGCGCGGCCGATATCGCCCCCGCGCGCACCCGGCTGATCAACGGCCGTGCTCTGGACGTGCTGCCCCGGCTCGCCGACGGCGCCTACGACCTGGTGTTCATCGATGCGGCGCCGCTCGAACATCCGCAGTACGTCGAGCAGGCCGTACGTTTGCTGCGCGAGGGTGGGGCGGTGCTGATGTACAACGCGCTGCTGGGTGGGCGGGTGCCAGATCCGGCGCAGCGCGACGCCGCGACCCAGGCGGTGCGGGCGGCGACGCGGGCCGTGGCCGAGGATCCGGACCTGACCAGCGTGCTGATCCCGGTCGGCGACGGCCTGCTCTGCGCCTCGCGCGGCTGATCACCGCTCGCGATCACCCGGCGGCTCGATCCCGCCGGCCCGAAATTAACTCGCAGGACGCTGCCTACCTGCGCATTCGATCGCCGAAATTCACTGTGTGCCGAGTCTTGCGTGCGGATTGAACGAGTGTTTAGTATATTGAACATGTGTTTAAGGGAGCAGCCGTACCGGAAGGATCCGCCTCGGATCTGAGCACGCCCGCCCGGATCCGGGACGCGGCGATCGTCGTCTTCGGAGAAGAGGGATTCGGGGTCGGGGTGCGGGCCATCGCCAAGGCGGCGGGGGTTTCGCCCGGACTCGTCAATCACCACTTCGGTTCCAAGGACGGCCTGCGCGAGGCGTGTGACGAGCACGTACGTGCCGTCATTCGTACCGCGAAGACGGAATACGTCCAGCAGCCCTCGCCGACTTCGACCCTGAAGGCCCTCGCCGAGATCGAGGAGTTCGCGCCCTACACCGCATATCTGATGCGCAGCTTCCAGGCCGGCGGAACGCTGATGACCTCGCTGTTCGATCAGATGCGCGCGGATGTGGAGTCCTATCTCGAGGTTGGCATCGCGGCCGGCACGTTGCGCCGGCCCAGGGACGTATCGGCGACGGCGAATTATCTGGCGGTGCAGAACGGCGGGGGATTCTTCTTCTACCTGCAGCTCTACGCCGCCCGCCACGAAGGAAAGCTCGACTTTCGACAAGCGTTGCGCGAGTACGCCGACCAGATGGTGCTGCCGGCCATCGAGGCCAACACCCACGGCTTGTTCACCGATTCCTCGGTGCTCGACTCGTTGCTCGCCGAAATGTGAACCCATATCTCACAAGGAGATTCGATGTCATCGGCAATCGAGGTCCGGAAGCTGCACAAGCATTTCGGATCGGTACGCGCCCTGGACGGCCTCGACCTCGAGGTCGCCGAGGGCGAGGTGCACGGCTTCCTCGGGCCCAACGGGGCCGGCAAGTCGACCACCATCCGCATTCTGCTCGGCATCCTGGCACGCACCTCGGGGCAGGCGCGGGTGCTCGGGCGCGACCCGTGGACCGATGCGGTCGACCTGCACCGCGATATCGCCTACGTCCCCGGCGATGTCACGCTCTGGCCGTCGCTGTCGGGCGGGGAGACGATCGATCTGCTGGGGCGGATGCGCGGCGGAATCGATACCGGGCGCCGCGCCGAGATGATCGAGCGCTTCGAACTCGATCCGCGCAAGAAGGCCCGCACCTACTCCAAGGGCAACCGGCAGAAGGTCGCGCTCGTGTCCGCCTTCTCCTCGAACGCGCGCCTGCTGCTGCTCGACGAACCGACCTCGGGCCTGGATCCGTTGATGGAACAGGTTTTTCGCGACTGTGCCCGGGAGGCGGCCGAGCGTGGCGCCACCGTGCTGCTGTCGAGCCACATCCTCTCCGAGGTGGAGGCGCTGTGTGATCGGGTCACGATCATCCGCGCCGGCAAGACCGTGGAGAGCGGCACCCTGGCCGAGATGCGTCATCTCAGCCGCACGGCGATCACGGCCGAACTCGTCGGCGACCCGGGCGATATCGGCGCCATCGCGGGCGTCGAGGACGTCACGATCGAGGACCACACGCTGCGCTGCCAGGTCGACAGCGAACATCTCGGGGAACTGATCCGCGTGCTCGGCGACGCGGGCGTGCGCAGCCTGGTCAGTCAGCCGCCGACGCTGGAAGAGCTGTTCCTGCGCCACTATTCGCTCGACGGCGACGCGCCGGACGAAGCCCGCCGGTCCGCACACACTGCCGCGCGGGACGAGCAGGCATTGAGCGAGGCGACGAAATGACCACCGCCACCCTCGACCGCCCGCACCGCGGAGTTGTCGAATCCTTCACTCGCGCTGCGGATTTCACCGGCACCGGCCAGCTGCTGCGGCTGTACCTGCGGCGGGACCGGATCGTCCTGCCGCTGTGGGTGCTGTTGTTCTCGGCGCCACTGGGCAGCGTCTACTTCTCCAGCGTGAAGAATCTGTACTCGTCACCGGCGGATCTGCAGAATTTCGCGCACACCATCCTGTCCAGCCCGGCGCAGCTGGCGCTGTACGGCCCGATCTACAACACCAGTCTCGGTGCGGCCGGAGCGTGGAAACCGGGAGCGTTCTACACCCTGATCGGCATCGCCACCATCCTCACCGTCATCCGGCACACCCGTGCCGAGGAGGAGACCGGACGCGAGGAGCTACTCGCCTCGACCCGGATGGGCCGCTTCGCCGCCCTGACCGCCACGCTGGTGCTGACCTGTGCCGCCTGCGTGACGGTCGGAATCGTCGCGACGTTGAGCATCGCCTCGTCGGGAGTGCCGTTCGACGGCTCGCTGGCCTTCGGCGCGGCGCTGGCCGCTTCGGGCATCGTCTTCGCGGCGGTGGCCGCGGTCGCCGCGCAGCTGAGCGCGAGCGCGCGCCTGGCCCGCGGCATCGCCCTGGCGGTACTCGCGGTGACCTTCACCCTGCGCGCCATCGGTGACGCGCGCGCCGGAGACGGTCCTGCCGACATCCTGACCTGGTTGTCCCCGCAGGGCTGGTCGCTGCAGGTCCGTCCCTTCGCGGGAGATCGCTGGTGGGTGCTGCTGCTGCACGCGGTGACCACCGTGGTGTTGATCGCGGTCGCCTATACGCTGCTGCGGCGGCGCGACCTGGGGGCCGGACTGATCGCCGACCGGCCCGGTCCCCCCGCGGGATCGGCCCTGTTGAGCGGGCCGTTCGGGCTGGCCTGGCGGTTGCAGCGCGGCACCCTGGTGGCGTGGACGGTCGGGCTCGCGCTCTACGGTCTGATCATCGGCAGCGTGGTCCACGGCATCGGCGACGAGATCGGCTCCAGCCAGACCGTTCGCGACATCATCGCCCGGCTCGGCGGTTCGCAAGGGGTGGAACAGGCCTTCCTCAACACCGCCTTCTCGATGGTCGGACTGGGCGCGGCGGCCTTCTCGATCTCGGCCGCGCTGCGCATGTACGCGGAGGAGAGCGACGATCGCGCCGAAACCGTGCTCACCGGCGCCGTCGGCCGAATCCGCTGGGCCGCAAGTCATCTGATCTTCGCCTTCGGCGGTCCGGTGGTGGCGCTGTTCGTCTCCGGAGTGATCGGTGGCGTGGCCTACGGGATCGCCGCATCGGATGTGGGCGCCAAGTTCCCGGAGGCGCTCGGCGCGGCGATGATCCAGATTCCCGCGGTGTGGGTGTTCACCGCGATCACGGTGCTGCTGTTCGGGCTGCTGCCGCGCTGGACGCCGGTGGCGTGGGGAGTGTTCACCGCAGGCGTGGCGATCTATCTGCTCGGCTCGATCTCCGGTATGCCGCAATGGGTTCTGGACCTCAACCCCTACGGTCATCTGCCGAAACTGCCGGCGGAGGATTTCCGCGCGGTGCCGGTGATCGTGCTGCTGGTGCTCGCGGCGGTGATCACCGCGGTCGGACTCGTGGGCTGGCGCCGACGCGATCTGCGCTGACCGCAGGGTATTTCGCCGCTCGGTCGCTCCCGTTCCGGAGCGCCGGGCGGCCTTTCCCGTGGCCGGGATCACCCAGCAGCCGATACCATTGGCACAGTGGGTAATTCGGCGGTACCGGGAGGCGGGGAGTGTACGAGCGCGGAATCCTGATCGAGGTCGCGCCGCGCGGGTGGCTGGTCCTGGCACTCGTCAGCCTCGGCGCGGCGGTCTTCGTGGCACTGCTGGTGATGTTGCTGGTCAGTGACGACAAATTCGACGATCCGGCGAGATATCCCAGAGTGCCGCACGGCACCTGCGCACCGTTCTGCTACACACCGGAGAGTCCGGGTGTCACCGAACCGGCTCCGCCGCCGCAGTATCCGATGCCGGGCCGCTGAGGCGGCGTTTCGGCGTAGAAGTTGGCGGGTCAGACCCAGACGCCCTTGCCGACGGTGACCACGCCGCCGTTGCTCACCGCGAACCGCTCGCGGTCGCGGTCCAGATCGACGCCGATGATCTCGCCCTCGCCGACCATCACGTTCTTGTCGAGGATCGCGCGCCGCACGACCGCGCCGCGGCCGATCCGGACCCCGGGCATCAGCACACTGCCCTCCACGGTCGCCCCGTCCTCGATGAACACGTTCGAGCTCAGCACCGAATTGCGCACCGTCGCCGCGGACAGGATGCTGCCCGCCCCCACGATCGATTCCTGGGCCAGCCCGCCCTGCGCGAATTTCGCCGGCGCCAGATTCTCCGCCGTGCCGCGGATGGGCCAGTGCTTGTTGTAGAGATTGAAGATCGGATGCACCGAGACCAGGTCCATATGCGCCGCGTAGAAGGCGTCGATGGTGCCGACGTCGCGCCAGTAGCCGCGGTCGCGGTCGGTTGAGCCGGGAACGTCGTTGCGCGCGAAGTCGTAGACACCGGCCTGCCCCTGGGAGACCAGCGCCGGAATGATGTCGCCACCCATGTCGTGATCGGAATCGACATCGTCGGCATCGGCGCGAATCGCGTCGACCAGCACCTTGGTGGTGAAGACGTAATTGCCCATCGAGGCGAAGGTCATATTCGGATCGTCGGGGGTGCCGGGCGGATGGACCGGCTTCTCCAGAAATTGCGTGATGCGGCCCGATTCGTCGGAATCGATACAGCCGAAAGCACCCGCCTCACTGCGTGGCACCCGGATTCCGGCCACGGTCACCCCCGCACCGGAATCGATGTGGTGGGCGACCATTTGTTCCGGATCCATCCGATAGACGTGGTCGGCGCCGAACACCACGATGTAGTCGGGGTCCTCGTCGTAGATCAGATTCAGCGATTGCATGATCGCGTCGGCACTGCCGGTGTACCAGCGCGGTCCCAGCCGCTGCTGGGCCGGGACCGGAGTGATGTATTCGCCGCCGAACCCGGACAACCGCCAGGTCTGGGAGATGTGCCGGTCCAGAGAATGCGATTTGTACTGGGTCAGCACACAGATGCGCAGATAACCGGCGTTGACGAGATTGGAGAGGACGAAATCGATCAGGCGGTAGGCGCCCCCGAACGGGACCGCCGGCTTGGCGCGGTCCTTGGTGAGGGGAAAGAGTCGTTTGCCCTCACCACCGGCTAGCACTACTCCGAGTACGTGCGGCTGGCTCCTCACGGAATTCAACCTACCGTCCCAGGCCACGGCGTGTCCGATGCCGGTTCACTCCGGCGTGGCCGGGCAGGTGTGGTGAGGCGAGGGCGCACCGATTAGGTTGGACCGGTGAGTTTCGCGGATGGCGACCGCGAGCCGATATCGATTGCCGGCCCCGACCTGCTCCGGGTCGCGATGTTGACCCGCGAATATCCCCCCGAGGTGTACGGCGGGGCAGGCGTGCATGTGACCGAACTGGTCCCGCAATTGCGCCGGCTGTGCGAGGTGACCGTGCACTGTATGGGCGCCGACCGCGCCGACGCGGTGGTGCACCAGCCCGACCCGATGCTGTACGCGGCCAATTCCGCCCTGCAGATGATGTCGGCGCAGCTGCGGATGGCCGATGCCGTCGGCGCCGTCGACGTGGTCCACTCCCACACCTGGTACACCGGGCTGGGCGGGCATCTGGCGGCGAGCCTGTACGGCATCCCGCATGTGCTGACCGCGCATTCGCTGGAGCCACGCCGGCCGTGGAAGGCCGAACAGCTGGGCGGCGGCTACCGGTTGTCGTCGTGGTCGGAACGGACGGCGATGGAGAATGCCGATGCGGTGATCGCGGTCAGCGAGGGTATGCGCCGCGACGTCCTCGACGCCTACCCGACCGTCGACCCCGCGCGAGTACACGTCGTGCACAACGGGATCGACACCCGGGCCTGGTTTCCGGGCGGTCCGGTGCCCGAGGCCCGCGATGTGCTAGCGGAACTGGGAGTGCGCGACGATGCGCCGATCGCGGCGTTCGTCGGCCGCATCACCCGGCAGAAGGGAGTCGCTCACCTCCTCGCCGCGGCCCGCGACATCGATCCCGGGATTCAGCTGGTGCTCTGCGCCGGCGCCCCGGATACCCCACAGTTGGAGGCCGAGGCGGCCGCGGCGGTGCGCGAACTCGCCGCGACGCGCGGCGGGGTGTTCTGGGTCCGCGATATGTTGCCGACCGAGCAGGTCCGCCAGATCCTTTCCGCCGCAAGCGTTTTCATCTGCCCCTCCGTGTACGAGCCGCTCGGGATCGTGAATCTGGAGGCGATGGCCTGCGGCACCGCGGTGGTCGCCTCGGATGTCGGCGGAATTCCGGAGGTGGTCGTCGACGGGCAGACCGGGCGGCTGGCCCATTACGACCCGCAGGCGCCCCGCGACTTCGAACGAGACCTCGCCGACCTGGTCAACGACCTCGCCGGTGACGCCGAGACCGCGGCGCGATTCGGGGCGGCCGGGCGGGCGCGCGCGACGGCCGAATTCAGCTGGGCGAAGGTCGCCGCCCGCACCACCGATCTCTACGACCGCATCCGCAAGGGCTGACGGCCGGGCAGGCACCGGTCGGCGGGCCGCAGTGCCCACGAGGTGACGGTCAGCAGGGTCATGGCGCTCAGCACCGCCACTTCCGCGCGCGCGTAGCCGGTGATCAGATGCGACGCGATGGCACCCGTGTAGACGAAAAACGTTCCGGCATAAGCCCATTCCTTGCACAGTGGGAGCCGGGGAGCGGCCAGCACGATCGCGGCCGGGAGCTTCCACGCGCCGAGCAACACCAGGAAATAGCGCGGATATCCGAGATGAGTGACCACATCGGTCACGAACGGGATGCGGGCGAGATCCCAGACGCCACCCACCCCGGCCTCGGCGACGATGGCGACGGTCGCGACCCGATAACCGACGGTGCGGTAACGGCCGACGGGCGCCGGTTCGCGGCGGAAGAAGCGTCCCGTGGGGCGGGTCGACGTGGCCGTACGGACCGGCTGAGAGCGGGAAAGACTGCGCATGGCTGCCTCCTGGCTGATTATGGTGAGTTGTCGCACTTGATATGGCCGCACTTGATATGGCGTAGCGCGTGGCGAGGATGTGACCGGCGTGAGCGAGCGCGAACAGGCCCTGCAACGGCTGCACGACCAGCGGCCGCGACTGCGGGCGCTCGCACACCACATCCTCGGCTCGGCGGTCGATGCGGAGGACGCCGTTCAGGAGACCTGGCTGCGCGTGCATCGCAGCCCGCCCCGCGCGGTCGGCGATATCGATGCCTGGCTCACCACGGCCGTGGCGCATACCTGCCTGGATCTATTGCGCGCCAAGCGGTCTCGGCCGGAGTATCCGAGCGGTACCCAGCTGCCGGACCCGCTGCTCGTGGCTGATCACCGCTCGGGACCGGAAGAGCAAGCGCTGCTGACGGATTCGGTGAGCCTGGCGATGCAGAGGGTGCTGTCACAGCTGGACCCGGCCGAACGTGTCGCCTTCGTCCTGCACGACATCTTCGCGGTGCCGTTCGATCACATCGCCGCCCTGTTGGATCGAACCCCCGCCGCCGCACGGCAATCGGCGAGCCGCGCGCGGCGTCGGTTGCGGGCCGCGCCGATGCCCGAAGGGGATCTGGGTGACCAGCGCGCGGTGGTGGACGCGTTCTTCGCGGCCGCCCGTGGTGGCGACTTCGAGGCTCTGGTGGCGCAGTTGGCCCCGGAGATCGTGCTGCGCGCCGACGCCGGTGCGGGAGGCGGCTGGGAGATCCACGGCCCGCGGGACACGGCCGGTCGTGCACTGCTGTTCGCCCGGCCCTCCTCGGATGTGCGGCCGGTGCTGGTGAACGGCGCCGCCGGTGCGCTGATCAGGTTCGACGGACAGCCCGGGGTGCTGATCGCCTTCACGGTGACGAACGGACGCATCGCGGAGATCTACGTCTATGCCGACCGGGAGCGGGTGGCGGCTTTCTTCCGGTGAGGGCATGTGGGTCGCCGATGGGCCGCTGTTTCCGGAAGTCAGCCGCTGACCACCGTAGCTAGCGGGTGGTCGATCACACTGTCGGCCGACCGGTCGGACATCCGGTGGATCTCGTCGGCGAGAACGATCAGCGCTGGTAGACCGTGACCGTGACCGAGGCGGTGACCGGCATCGTCTCCGGGAGGGCGGCGATCAGATCGCTGCGGGATTCGGCGGCGTGGTGCGCGGACGGGCCCATACCGACCACATTCGCGATCGACGTGTGGTCCAGGGTCATGTCGTACTCCACCGTGACGCTTCCGGTGCAACGGAAATCGGCGGACAGGGCGTCGGTCAGGCGCGCGTCCTTGTCCGTCTGCACGCCCACCATGCCGAGCGGAGCGATGAGTTCGCCCAGGTGGCGTGAGGTGGGGGTGACCACGACGAAGGTGCCGCCGGGGCGCAGCACCCGCGCGACCTCGGCCGGGTTGCGCGGCGCGAAGACACACAGCACCCGGTCCAGCGCGTGGTCCCGGATCGGCAGCCCACGCCACACGTCGGCGAGTATCGAGGCCGCACGCGAATGGGCGCGAGCGGCCCGGCGCGCCGCCGGTTTCGAGACGTCGAGTGCGATGCCGTGCGCGGCGGGCGCCGCCTGGAGCCCGGCCGCCAGGTAGTAGCCGGTGCCGGCGCCGATTTCGAGAATCGTGCCGGTCGGCGCGCCGTCCGCCACGGCCTCGGCCGTCGCGCGCGCGATCGGGTCGAAATGGCCCGCGCTCTGGAACCGGGCCCGGGCGTCCAGCATGTCCGCGGTATCGCCGGTCATCTTGGTCGCGGCGCCGGTCAGCAGGCTGACGTAGCCCTGTTTGGCGAGATCGAAGCTGTGGCCGGACTCGCACACCAGGCGCCGATCCCGGAGCACGACGCCCGCCCGGCATTCGGGGCAGGCCACCGCGGATGCGATCGCCGCCAGGGGCGTGGCGTGGACTGTGGGCGTCCTCGGCGTGCGGCCGGGGATCGCTTCGCGCGCCTCGTGGTCCGGACCGTTCATGTGATCCAGCGGGCGGATACGGCCGCCCGGTCGGGGTAGCCGCCGCGACGGGCGCAGATCCGGCCGGTGACCCGGCCGGATCTGCGCGCGCGGGTTCGCGCCGGCAATTTCATCACCGGTGTATTTCGTTGGGTCGAGCGGCTAGCTGGTCACCGCGGTGAGCTCTTTACCGAGAGCTGCCGCTTCCTCCGGCGTGAGCTCGACGACCAAACGCCCGCCACCCTCGAGTGGAACCCGCATGACGATTCCACGCCCTTCCTTGGTTGCCTCGAGGGGACCGTCCCCGGTGCGGGGCTTCATGGCCGCCATCCTCTGCTCCCTCCAGATCCGCGCGGTCTGCTGCGCACTTCTCGGAACTAATGTGTTGTCACCAACAGGCAGCCGCCGGACACGACAGGCATGTCCGGTGGGCTGCACCACGCCTATTCTTCCTTATCAGCGAACCGGCCGGGTACCTGAGTTCGAAAACCGACCGGCGTGGCGCGTGATCAACGCCGCAGATCGACCCAGCAATCGGCCAGATGGTCATCGACCATTCCGGTCGCCTGCATCAATGCGTAGGCCGTGGTCGGCCCCACGAACCGGAACCCGCGCTTCTTGAGTTCTCTTGCGAGAGCTACGGATTCGGGTGTGACGGCGGGCACGTCGGACAGCGCGCGCGGACGCGGGCGAACCGGCGGCGCGAACGACCAGAGCAGCTCGTCCAGCCCAGGGCTCAGGTCCCGCGCAACCCGGGCATTGGCGACACACGCGAGGATTTTGGCGCGATTGCGCACGATGCCTGGATCGGCCAGCAGCCGTTCCACGTCGTCGTCCCCGAATTCGGCCACCCGGTCGATGGTGAATCCGGCGAACGCCGCCCGGAACGCCGGCCGCTTGCGCAGGATCGTGATCCACGACAGCCCCGACTGGAATGCCTCGAGGCACATCCGCTCGAACAGCGCGTCGTCCCCGTGCAGCGGCCGGCCCCACTCGGTGTCGTGATAATCCCGGTAGAGCTGCGACGACTGCGACCAGCCGCACCGCACCTTCCCGTCGTCCACTACCGCCGCGACGCTCATCGAAGTCCTCCGGCGGATGCGGGGGGATCGCCCGGCAACGGCGGTGGCGCCCACCCCGTCGCGGATGCCTCCGTCGCCGGGACGAATCCGGTGTTCTGTTCCGGTCCCGGGGCGGCGATGTAACCGGTGGTTCCGGCCGCTTTCGGTTCGGTCGTGGGCTCCGAGCCGGGCCGGTGTTCGGGCGCCGAACCGGTCGGCGCCACGGCGTCACCCCCTGCAGCAGTCTGCGGGGTGGTCCCGTGCTGGACCGATCCCGGAGCCGGTACCGCGGCCTGCGCGGTGGCATCGGTCGGTGAAGTGACGCCACTGGGCGGTGAAACGACACTGCCGAGAGTGTTGTGGGTCTGGCCGATCCTGCCCGGCTCACCGACGGTGGACTCGGTGGGCGTGGCAGTGCCGGGGCCCGGGACGGTCGGGGTGGTGCCGGTGGCCGGTGCGTATCCGCTCGCCGAATAGCCGGCCACCGGGAAGGTGGTGCCGGTCGGCGTCCCCGGCCCGATGGGGAGGTTGCCGAAACCTCCGCTGATGGCGACGCCGGGCCCGGCGGTGAGGCCCGCTTCGGGAGTGAGGCCCGCCCCGGAAGCGAAGCCCGGCCCGGGACCGAAACCGGTGCCGAAGCCATCGACCGGACCGATGGACGTCGGACCGGTCGGTCCACCGAGGGCCGGGTTACCTGAATCGGCCAGACCGCCGAGAGCGGTGTTGTCCGGACCCGCCGGAGCGCCGAACGCGGGGTTACCCGGACCGGCCGACGCCGGCCCGCCCAGGCCGTTGAGAGTCGCGCCGGTGGGACCGCCCAAGGGAGCGCCGCCGACAGTCGGGGTGCTCGGTCCAGCCGAAGCCGGCCCACCGAGGCTGGTGGGACTCATGCCGCCGGGACCGCCGAAGGGGGCGCCGAGCGCCGGGGTGCCCGGTCCGGCCGAAGTCGGCCCGACTATGCCGTGGGGAGTCGCGCTGCCGGGACCGGCGAAGGGGGCGGCGCCGAAGAAGGTTCCGGTGCTGAAGTTGGTGGTCGTGCCGTTGGCGGCGGCCGGGGGAGTGTCCGTGGGCGGCAGCGTGCTTCCCGTATTCGGTTGCGCCGCTGAGGTTTCCGGTTCTCCGGCGGCGGACGGAGTGGCGACGCGGTTGCGCTCGAGCTGGAGTTCCAGCTCGTCGATCCGTGCGGCCAATCGGCTCAGCGCCCAGTCGACCTCGCCCGCCTTGTACCCCCGGAAGACCTGCTGGAATCGCAACGCGCGCACATCCGAGCCGCGAATCCCCGCGGCGGGCAGCACCGTCACCGTCGTGCCCTCCGGCAGCGGACCCAATTCCTCCCCGCGCCCGAACACCGCACTGGCCACCAGGAACAGCAACGCGGCCACCAAGCCGACGATGAGCACGTACAACAGCAGCGTGAGCATAGGTCGAGCTTAGGTGGCGACACCGACAGCGAGCCCGGCAGCTGTGGCGAGTCGGTGTGATCAACTTCGAGGAATCGCTGTTCGTCGCGCAGCACGTGGTCGGGCGCGGCCAGTGCGTCCGCGGCCGCCTCGATCGTCTCGACCTGCGCCCGATCGAGGTGAATCATCGCCGAGCGGACCGCGGGCCCCCAGATCCCGCACCGCCGCGCTCACATTGCTGTGCCGCATGCGCAGTCGACGGGCCGATTCGGTCCCCGTGGTGCCCGGGGTGGTGAGCACGTGCATTGGGGTGAGGACACGGCCCGGCCGATGGCGGTGATGATGGGTTCGCAACCCGCTGAGCGAGTGCGGTGGCGGGCTCGCCTACAGGTGCCGGGTGGTGTCGATGCCCAGCGACATGCCCGCCAGCCCGCGGCGGCGCACCGCCAACTTGTCGGCGATGCCCTGAAGCGCTTGTGCCGCAGGGTTTTCCGGGTCGCTCAGGACGATCGGGGTGCCTTCGTCGCCGGCCTCGCGCAGTTCCTGGGTGATCGGGATCTGGCCGAGCATCGGCACCTCGGCGCCGACCGCGCGGGTGAGCCGGTCGGCGACGGCCTGGCCGCCGCCCGAACCGTAGAGCTCCATGCGGGAACCGTCGGGCAGATCCAGCCACGACATGTTCTCTACGACACCGGCGATGCGCTGCCGAGTCTGCAGGGCGATGGCGCCGGCCCGTTCGGCGACCTCGGCGGCGGCCGGCTGCGGCGTGGTCACGACCAGGATCTCCGCGTTCGGAATGAGCTGGGCGATGGAGATCGCGACGTCACCGGTGCCGGGCGGCAGGTCCAGCAGCAGCACGTCCAGGTCACCCCAGAACACGTCGGCCAGGAACTGCTGCAGCGCGCGGTGCAGCATCGGGCCGCGCCACACCACCGGGGTATTGCCCTGGGTGAACATGGCGATCGAGATGACCTTCACGTCGTGCGCGACCGGCGGCATGATCATCCGCTCCACCTGGGTGGGCCGCTGGTCGGTGCCGAGCATGCGCGGTACGGAATGGCCGTAGATGTCGGCGTCCAGCACGCCGACCGACAGACCGCGCGCGGCGAGCGCGGCCGCGAGATTGACGGTGACGCTCGACTTTCCGACGCCGCCCTTACCGGAGGCGACCGCGTACACGCGGGTCAGCGACCCCGGCTGGGCGAACGGGATCACCGGGTCGGCGGAGTCGCCGCGCAGCTGCTTGCGCAGTTCGGTGCGCTGCTCGTCGCTCATCACATCGAGGTCGACGGTCACGGCACCGACGCCGGCCACATCGGCCACCGCCTTGGTGACCATCTCGGTGAGCTTGGTGCGCAGCGGGCAGGCCGCGGTCGTCAGATAGATCTCGACGTGGACACTGCTGTCGTCGCGGACCGAGACGCTCTTGACCATGCCGAGTTCGGTGATCGGCTTGCGGATCTCCGGGTCGTCCACCTTCGCGAGCGCGCCCCGCACATCCGTTTCCGTAACCACTGGCATAGCGCTGAGTCTAGCGACCGTGGCGACGGAGCCGTTCGGGGCAGCCTGGCCGGCTACCGTCCGGCTCAGATTCGCGGCAGCTGGCTGGGCTTGGGCGCCACACCCGTCCGGTACGCGACCTCCCACGCCATCACGTTGGCGACGTAGGCCATCGAGTTGTTGTAACGCATGATCGCCTTGGACTGCTGCGACAGATCCGACATGTCCAGTCCGCCCGAGCAGAGGTAGTTGCCGGCGGTCAGGGCGGCGTCGAACAGGTTCTGCGGATCGGCGATGCCGTCGCCGTCGCCGTCCCCGGCGTATTTGCGCCACGTCTCGGGCAGGAACTGCATCGGGCCGACCGCGCGGGTGAAACCGTGCATACCGCCGTCGAGATCGTCACCGGTCGCGTGCACGACGTTGTTGCCTGCCAGGCTCCCGTCGAGGACGGGCCCGTAGATCGGATCGAGCGCGACGCCCTTGGAATCGGCCTTGCCGTAGGCGTGGTGCGACTCGACCTGTCCGATACCGGCCAGCACCGACCACGGCATATGGCAATCCGGCTGCTCCTGGGCCAGAACGCGTTCCGCGTTCTGGTAGGCCGCGTAGGCGATGCCCGGCAGACCGTTGGGCCCCGGCGGCAGATCCGCGGCGACCCGGCCTTCCGGCTGCGCAACGGTTTTCACGATCGGCGGGCCGGGATGCTTTGCGGCGCGCATCATTTCGTCCGGCGCGGCCTGCTGGTCCACGGCCTGCTGAGCATCCGGGGTGTGTTGCGGCAGCGCCACAGCGGTGAATTCGCCGGTGTTGACCTCGGCGGCGGAGGCGCCGACAGCCACGAGTCCCGCGGGGACGAGGCCGGTCAGAGCGATAACGGATCCGCGCCGGACAGGGGTGGCCGGCTGCTTACGGTGACGTCCCACGATGTGGTGACCCTCCAATGCTCGCTGTGAGCTTTTCGTGACACAACGAGATCAGATTACCGCATCCGAGACCTTTTCGTTACTGCTTCGTGACCGCCTGTCCCGTTTACGCCGAAACCCCCGCCTCAGCGGGGGTTTCGGGTCGAACGAAGGTGTCGGGCGACTACTACGGCGCCGGCGGCGGACCCGGCAGGACCGGCAGCGGGACGACGATTCCGAACGGCAGCGTGATCCCCGGCTGCTGTGTCGGGCTCGGCGGCGCGGCGGGTGCGGGCGCCGCCGCCTCCGGGCCGGGTTCCGGTGTCTTGGACGGCGTTTGCGACTGCTGCTCGGGTGCGGCCGGTGCCGGTGCGCCGTTCGGCTGTGCGGGTGCGCCGGGCTGGGTGCCGGGCGCGGGCTGGCCCTGCGGTTGCGTACACGCCGGTGCGGCCGGCTTCGGTGCGTTCGGATCGGCCGGGGCCGCATTCGGATTCGCGGGCGCGTTCGGATCGGCGGGCTTGCCCTCGGCGGCCTGCGGATCGACCGGGCGCACCGGGTCACCCGCCGCCCAGCGCTGGGTCTGGGCGGGTGCGGCCGGTCGGGCGGGTTGCCCGGGTTGCGGCATCGGCGCCGGCACCGCGGCTGGATCGCACGGATTCGGCTTCGGCGGCGGGCAGAAGATGCCGCACGGAATCGGCGGCAGGCCGGGGATATTGATCATCACCTGCGTCGGCTGCTGCGGCGTGGGCACGGTGGTGGTGGCCTGCGACGGCGGCTCGGTGGTGGTCGGAATGCTGCCGTTCGCGGCGAGGATGTCCGGACCCGCGGGCGGGACCTGCATCGTGCCCGGCGGAATCAGATCGGGCGAGATCTGCACCTGGGTCGGGGCGCCACCGGTCTTGTAGGCGTTGGCCCAGCTCAGCACGTTGGCCGCATAGGCCGTCGAGTTGTTGTAGCGCAGGACCGAGCGCAGTTCCTGCTGCGGGTCACGCAGATTCAGCCCGCCCGAGCACAGGTACTTGCCGGCGGCCAGCGACGCGTCGAAGACGTTGTTCGGATCCGCGACACCGTCGCCGTTACCGTCGGACGCGTACAGCGACCAGGTGCCGGGCAGGAATTGCATCGGACCGACCGCCCGCACGAAATTGCCGTCTGCGGCCTTGATGACCTCGTTACCCGGCAGTGTGCCGTCCAGCGAGGGTCCGTAGATGGTGCCGATGGTCGTGCCCGCGGCGTCGGTGCGGCCGTGCCCGGCGTGATTGGACTCGATCCGCCCGATCCCGGCGAGCAGGCTCCAGCTCAGACCGCAGTTCGGCTCCGAGGACTGCAGTGTCAGTTCGGCATTGCGATATGCGGCGAGCACGATCTCCGGAATACCGAAGGCTCCGCTACCACCCGGCAACGCGATGTCCTGCAGCGGAACGGTACCGCCGAACAACGGCGCCCCATCCGCGGGCGCCGTCATAGCTCTGAGTTTGCGAGGAGGTTCGGGAGCGGCGGGTACCAGCCCCACCGCCTCGGCGTCGGAGTTGCCGGCGTCGGTGGGGGAGCTCGCTGCCGCCAGGCGCGCCTCGGTCGTCTTCGGCGCACTGGTCCGCGCGGTCGTGTGCGCCGCCGAACCCGTAGCCATCAAACCCGCAACCACCAGCGCCGATACGGTAATCGGTCCAGATATTCGCATCGGCACAACCAATCCCCTCGTAGTCGTTGAGCGACCTGATACGCGCGGGGCCGCGACGGACAACGTGATCCAGGTTACCTGCCAGTCAGCACGTTGTTATCGATAATTGCGGTCAGCCGCCATCTATTTGAGGCGAAATCGGTACTCGACCCCTCTTCCTATCGGTACTTTTCTTGGACTTCGCGGTCTCGACAGCATCTTCGTCGTCCAGCGGCGCGTGTAGTTGGAGCCGCGCCAGAGCGTCTTTGATGTCTTCGAGTTCGCGGCGCAGATAGTCGCGAGTGGCGACCTCGCCCACCGCGATCCGCAGCGCCGCCAGCTCGCGGGCCAGGAATTCGGTGTCGGCCTTGGTCTGTGCCGCGCGGCGGCGATCCTCCTCGAGAGATACCTTGTCGCGGTTGTCTTGCCGGTTCTGGGCCAGCAGGATCAGGGGTGCGGCGTAGGCGGCCTGGGTGGAGAAGGCCAGGTTCAGCAGGATGAACGGATACGGATCCCACTGCAGGCTCACCGCGAAGACATTGAGCGCGATCCACACCACGACCACGACCGTCTGCAACAGCAGATAACGGCCGGTCCCGAGGAATCGGGCCACCGTCTCGCTGCCCCGCGCCACCGCCTCGGCGTCGATCTCGAAGCGGAACCGCGATTCGACCGGCGTCTCCAAGCGGGCCCGGGCGACCGGCTTGTCCGTGCGGGCCGCGCGTTCGCTGCGCTCAGTCATGCTTTCGCCCTTCCGGCCGTCGCGTTACCGGCGTCCGCCGCGCGCCCCGCCGTTGCGATCGCATGGATCGTGCTCGCCGGTTCGGAGGCGTCCTCGTCCTGTTCGCGCCAGTCCTCGGGCAGCAGGTGGTCCAGCACGTCGTCGACGCTCACCGCGCCGAGCAGGTGGTTCTCCTCGTCCACCACCGGTCCGCAGACCAGGTTGTAGGTCGCGAAGTAGCGGGTGACCGCCGTCAGCGCGGCATCGGGATGCAACTGGGTCAGGTCGCTGTCGACCAGCCCGCCCACCATGGTCGCGGGCGGTTCGCGCAGCAGCGCCTGGGTGTGGACACAGCCCAGATAGCGGCCGGTCGGCGTCGCTGTCGGCGGGCGGACCACGAACACCATCGACGCCAGCGCCGGAGTCAGGTCCGGGTCGCGGATGCGGGCCAGCGCCTCCGCGACGGTCGCCGCGGGGGTGAGCACTACGGGGCGGGGCGTCATCATGCCGCCCGCGGTGTAGGGCGAATATTCGAGCAGGCGCCGCACCGGCTCGGATTCCTCGGGATCCATCAGTGCCAGCAGCGCCTCGGCCTCACCCGTCGGCAGTTCGCCGAGCAGGTCGGCGGCGTCGTCGGGGTCCATCGCCTCGAGCAGATCGGCCGCGCGTTCGACGCCCAGATTCTGCAGAACGTCGACCTGGTCGTTCTCCGGAAGTTCCTGCACCACGTCGGCGAGACGTTCGTCGTCGAGGGCCCGGGCCAATTCGATCCGGCGCTTCTCGGGCAGTTCGCGCAGCAGATGCGCCACATCGGCCGGGCGCAGGCCCTCGAACTGGCCGAGCAACTGGGTGACGTCCTGACCGGGCAGATTCAATTCGTGCTGGGTCAGCCCGCGCACATCCGACCACTCGACCACGTGCACCTCGCGGCGCCGGCCCAGGCGCCGATGCCCGCGCACCGCCACCCGTGAGAGCACCCAGTCGCGGGTGCGGCTCTGTTCGATGCCCAGGTCGACGACGAAGACGTCCACCCCTTCGAGGTCCGGTAGTTCGGGATCGACCACGCGCACCTTGGAGTCGAGTACCTGCGCCAACGCCAGCATTTCGCCGGGCCGCTGTTCGAAGCGGCGCAGGCTCACGGTGCCGGTGTTGAGGTTGACCGAGTTCGGCTCGATCGCGTTGACCCGGAGCATCGGGACGAAAATACGTTTGCGCGTGGGTAATTCGACCAGTAGTCCCAGCACCCGGGGTTGCTGGCGGTCGTAGCGGATGGAGATCACCACGTCCCGCAGACGGCCGATAGACTCGCCGTCCGGACCCAGTACCACCAGGCCCGCCAGCCTGGCGGCGAAAACTTTCGTTGCTGCCATAAGTGCAAGGCTATGTGGTGCAGCCCCGCGAGACGATTCAGGAGCCGCCCATGTCAACGCGTCGTTCGGTGCTCGCCGTACCCGGCAGTAATCTTCGGATGATCGACAAGGCCAAGGGTTTGCCCGCCGACGAGATCTTTCTCGATCTCGAGGATGCGGTCGCCCCGCCCGCCAAGGCCGCCGCACGCGCCAATATCGTCGCCGCGCTGAACTCGCCCGGCTGGGGCAAGCAGATCAAGGTCGTGCGGGTCAACGACTGGACCACCGAGTGGACCTACGCCGACGTCATCTCGGTGGTCGAGGGTGCCGGTCGGGATCTGGACGCGATTCTGCTGCCGAAGGTCCTCGACGGCGCCCAGGTGCGCGCGCTCGATCTGCTGCTGACCCAGCTGGAGAAGGCCAACGGCCTCGAGGCCGGGCGCATCGGCATCGAACCCCAGATCGAGAACGCGCAGGGGCTGCGCAACATCGACGAGATCGCCACCGCCAGTCCGCGCGTGCAGACCCTGGTCTTCGGTCCCGCCGACTTCATGGCCAGTATCAATATGCGCACTCTGGTGGTCGGTGAACAGCCCGAGGGCTACGAACCCGGCGATGCCTACCACCACATTCTGATGACCATCCTGCTCGCCGCCCGGGCGCACGGCCTGCAGGCCATCGATGGCCCCTATCTGCAGATCCGCGACCTCGACGGCTTCCGCCGCGCCGCATCCCGCACCGCTGCCCTCGGATTCGACGGCAAATGGGTGCTGCACCCCACCCAGGTCGAGGCGTGCAACGAGATCTTCAGCCCTCGCCAGGCCGACTACGACCGCGCCGAGGAGATCCTGGACGCCTACGCCTACCACACCTCGACCGCCGGCGGCGCCCGCGGCGCGGTGATGCTCGGCGACGAGATGATCGACGAGGCCAGCGCGAAGATGGCCCAGGTCGTCGCGGAGAAGGGGCGGGCCGCCGCCATGACGCGCACCACGAGTTTCGTACCGCCGCAGGCGTAACGACAATTCACAATCGACCGCCCCGTTACTCGTGAAACCTCTTGAACGGCGGGCGAATCCGGCGAGCGGTGGCTCCGCCGCCCTTAGGCTCTGCGCAGCCGAGCGTTGAGGAGTGTGGCTTGTCCGAGGCAATCGTGGACCAGGCAACCGTGGACCAGGCGACCACAGGCGAGGCGACCGCGGATGCGTCGGCATACACGCGGTCGCTGGTGGGATATGCCTACCGTGCCGAGGACTACTACGAGGTCGGTCGGGAGAAGATCCGCGAGTACGCCCGCGCCGTGCAGGATTACGGCTCGGTGCACTGGCGGGAGGCCGACGCGGCGGCGTACGGCTACGGCGCGGTGGTCGCACCGCCCACCTTCCTGTCGATTCCCGCGATGCTGGCCAATCGCCGGCTGTTCGAACGCGTCATCACCGGCTACGACGTGTACGTGCAGACCGATCAGGTCTTCGAGTTCCATCGGCCGGTGGTCTCCGGCGACCGCCTCGTGAGCGATGTCGAGGTCAGCGCGGTGCGCACCATCGCCGGGAAGGATCTGATCACCGTCACCAACACCTTCATCGATCAGTTCGACGAGGTCGTCCATGCGATGCACACGACCGCGGTCGGAGTCACCGGCGAGGACATCGACTCGGGTATCGCGGGCGCGATCGAACGGGTGATCATGCACGGCGTCGGTGCGCCGTCGGCCGCGCCGGGTCTGTCCGAGGCGGAGTTGCTGGACGCCGCCGTCGCCCCGCACCGCGACCACCGCTTCTCGGAGGTGTCGCGAACACGAGTGCCGCACACCGCTGTCCGGTTCGACGACGTCGCCGTCGGCGACGAACTCCCGTCTCGCACCGCGCGAATCACACGCGGTGATCTGGTGAACTACGCGGGCGTCTCGGGTGACGCCAACCCCATCCACTGGCACGACGGCGTCGCCACGCTCGCGGGCCTGCCCGACGTCATCGCGCACGGCATGCTCACCATGGGGCTCGGCGCGGGCTTCGTCACCGGATGGCTCGGCGACCCCGGGGCGCTGATCAGATACGCGGTGCGGCTGTCGAACTACACGATCGTGGATGCCCGGTCCGCCGGCGTCGTCGAATTCACCGGCCGGATCAAATCCCTCGATCCGCACGCGCGCACCGCCGTCGTGGTGGTCGTCGCGAAGTCGGCGGGCCGCAAGATATTCGGACTGGCCACCGCCGAGGTCCGCTTGGCGTGACGCGGGGCCGCTCGGCTCGTCCGGGTCGATGAGCGCTGCCCACCTGCTGTGATCCTGGCAGTGTGATGTCCGATTTGATGCTCCTCGGCGGTAAAATCGGACACGCGGGGCGGCCGCCGGGTCGCCGCATCCAGCCACAGCGGCGATATCGACCTAGGATCGTGGAGTTATGACCAATCCGTTGGGTAGTCCGAATCGCAATCGGCCCGGCTTGCCGACGCCGCCGTCGGGGTGGCCGGTCGCCTCCTATCCGACCTACGCCGAGGCGCAGCGGGCGGTCGACTATCTGGCCGACAACCAGTTCCCGGTGGAGAACATGACCATCGTGGGTGTCGATCTGATGCAGGTCGAACGCGTGCTGGGCCGGCTCACCTGGGGCAAAGTCATTGGCGGCGGCATGGTTTCGGGCGCCTGGCTGGGCCTGTTCCTGGGGTTGCTGCTGAGCCTGTTCACCACCGGTGGCGTGATCGGGCCGCTGGTGGTCGGCCTGGTCGGCGGCGTCATCTTCGGGCTCATCTCGGCGGTGATCCCGTACGCCGCCACCCGCGGCACCCGCGACTTCGCCTCCACCATGCAGTTGGTCGCCGGACGCTACGACGTGCTGTGCGATCCGAAGGTCGCCGAGCAGGCGCGGGATATGCTGGCGCGCCTGGCGCTGTAGGGCTCTGGCACGCTCTAGGGCTATGGAACTCGATCAGGTGCGGTCCGCGATACTGACGCATTTCGGCATTCCCCGGACGGGGCCGGGATTCGACGACACGCGCTTCGACTCCGCGTCGGTGACCTTCCTCGGCCTGGAACCGATCGACATCCTGCGCATCCCCGACGGGGAGTTCGTGCACTACGTCACCCTCGGTGGCTCCCGGCATCCGATGACCGATTCCGCGGCGGCCCTGGCCGATCCCGTGCGCGGCCCGCGCGCCGAATTGGTGCTGACGCTGCGCGGCGGCGCCGGTGCCCAGGCGGGGCTGCCGCGCGGCCTCGGTGTGCTGATCGCCGCTCCGTCGGTGGAAGGCGTTGTGCTGCAACCGGATGCGCTGCTCGACCTGGGAGAGCCGCTGTGGCACAACGCTCCCTTCACCGCGGTGCTGCTGGGCGAGGCGGATATCGATGAGGTCCCCCTGCCGGAGCCGGCCGATCCGGTGCGATTCCTGTCGGTCGCGCCGATCACCGCCACCGAGGCGGCGTGGGTCCGAGTGCGCGGGGCCGCGGCGCTGCGGGACGCGTGGGCCGAAGCGGGGATCGACATCCGGGATCCGCACCGGGCCGCCGCGAATCTGTAGTCCTCACAACCACTTGTTGCGCCGCAGCGCGACGAACAGCGCACCGCAGATGACCAGGATCACCACCCACACCATCCCGTAGCCGTAGGTCCACGACAGCTCCGGCATATGGGTGAAATTCATGCCGTAGATTCCGGCGATCATGGTGGGCACCGCGGCCATCGCGGCCCAAGCCGAGATCTTGCGCATATCGGTGTTCTGCTGGACGCTGACCTTCGCCAGCGCCGCGTTGATCAGCGCGCTGAGCGCCTCGTCGAAATCGCTGATCCGTTCGGCGACCGCGGTGTGGTGGTCGGCGACGTCACGCAGATAGCGGCGGATCTCCTTCGGCATCGGCAGCTCCGAACTGCGGCTGAGCACCTGTAGCGGCAGCGCCAGCGGGTTGACCGCCCGGCGCAACTCCACCACCTCGCGCTTGAGCTGATAGATGGCCTCGATGGTGAGCCGGCTGCGCGGGGTGAAGACCTCTTCCTCCATCCCCTCCACATCGTCTTCGACCGACTGGGTCACCAGCAGATACGTATCCACCACGTGGTCGGCGACGGCGTGCAGGACCGCCCCGGGCCCCAGCGCCAGGCGTTCGGGATGCTTCTCCATCTCCTCGCGGACCACCTTCAGTGCGGTGTGCTCGCCGTGACGGACGGTGACCACGAAATTCGCGCCCACGAAGATCATGATCTCGCCGGTCTGCACGATCTCGCTGACCGAATTGGGGTCGTGTTCCAGATATTTCACCGTGCGCAGCACGAGGAACAGCGTGTCGTCGTAGCGTTCCAGTTTGGGGCGCTGGTGCGCGTGCACGGCATCTTCGACCGCGAGTTCGTGCAGGCCGAAAATCTCGGCGACCTCGGCCATCTGATCCGCGTCCGGAGCGTGCATACCCACCCAGACGAAGCCGTCGCCGCGCTCGCGTACCTGCGCCAGCGCGTCCGCCGGGGTCACATGCCCGGACTGCCGGTGGCCGTCGACATAGACGCCGCAGTCGACTATCGCGCGGGCGGTGGGAACCGGGATCCGGGGCAGCTGCGGCCCGCGCCGCGACCTCCCGGAGCCACGGAACGGGGGAAACGGCGGTATCGAGGGCACGTCCCGGATGCTAGTTGGGCAAGATGGAACGCGTGCGCATCGACCTCCACACCCATTCGACCGCCTCCGACGGCACCGACACTCCCGGCGAGCTGATGCGCGCGGCCGCCGCCGCGGGGCTGGATGTGGTGGCGATCACCGATCACGACACCACCTCCGGGTGGGACGAGGCGGTCGCCGCGCTGCCGGCGGGGCTGCGGTTGGTGCGCGGGATGGAGATGTCCTGCGTCGGACTAGGAGAGGACGGCTGGCCGGTGCCGGTGCATCTGCTGGCCTACCTGTTCGATCCGGCCGATGCCGCCTTCGCCGCCGAACGCGAACGGTTGCGCACCGAACGGGTGTCGCGGGTGCGCGCGATGGCCGATCTCATGGTGGCCGACGGCCTGCCGATCGATCCGGACGCGGTCCTCGCGGCCGCGGGCCCGGCGGCGGGACGACCCCATCTGGCGCGAGCGCTGGTCGAGGCCGGTGTGGTCCCGACGGTCGGCGCGGCCTTCGACGATCTGCTCGCGCCCCGCGGCCGCTACTACGTCGAGAAGGCCGACACCCCGTTGCGGCAGGCGGTGGACATGGTCGCGGCGGCCGGCGGCGTGACCGTGGTCGCGCACGCGCGTGCCCGCACCCGCGGGCGGCTACTGGCGCTCGACGACATCCGCGATCTGGCCGGGCACGGGCTGGGTGGACTCGAGATCGATCACCCCGATCACAATCCGGCCGACCGGGCCGTGCTGCGCGAGCTGGCACGCGAACTGGACCTCATCGGCACCGGATCCTCGGACTATCACGGCGCCGACAAACCCGTCGGTCTGGGTGAATGCACCACGGACGCAGAGCAATTCGAGCGTCTGGTCGAGAAGGCGAGCGGGGTCGCGGTGATCGCCTCGTGAGAGTCGTGCGGGCGCTCAGCGGAACCGTGGCCGCCGGACTGGTGGTGCTCGCCGCGGTCGTCGTCGTCGCGGCGGTCCTCGGGGTGCGGCGCGGATTTCCGGGACCGGGCGCGAGCAGTGTCGCCTGGCATATCGGAATGGCGGTGCTGGCACTCGGCGCGCAAATTTTTTCCGACCGACGTCGGGGAATTCCGGCGTTTTTCGGATCGCTGGTCGTCTTTGTGGCGGCGGGTTACCTATTGGTTACGCAATGGTGGAATTAGTCTTCGCGTAACAGTTGCGGCCGGATGAATTGTGGCCGAATATTTTCCTTTGTGAGCGTGCGTAGCCGGTCCACTATTCGCGCGGAATCCGAGATCGCGGCGGAGGCGTCCGCCGATGTGCTGGTGGTGGGCGGCGGTCCGGCGGGCGCTTGGGCGGCGTTGACGGCGGCGACGGCCGGAGCGCGGGTGATCCTCGTCGACAAGGGCCGTTCCGGGGAATGTGGCCCGACATCGAAAGGTGTTGTCGCACTGTGGGATATCCCACCGGGGCCGGATCGGGAGCGGGCGCTGGTGCGTAGTCTGTCGCACGGCGGCGACCTCGGCGACCCCGAGTGGATGGACCGGGTGCTCGGCGAAACGCATCACCGCATCGCCCATCTGCTGCGCTGGGGATATCGGCAGACCGGAGACGGGCTCGCGACGCGCGTCCATCTCGAGGGCCGGCGGTATCTGGCGGCGCTGCGGCGCACGCTGTTCCGGTTGGGTGTGCAGGTCGTCGACCACCATCCGGCGCTGTATCTGCTGGTCGACGGCGACGGTGTGGTGTGCGGGGCCGGTGGGCTGGCCGGCGACGACCACTACCGCGGCTGGACGATCCGCGCGGGTGCGGTGGTGCTCGCGACGGGTGGCTGCGCATTCCTGGCCGGCGGCGCCGGAACCGATGTCGACACCGGTGAGGGGCTGCTGATGGCGGTGGAGGCGGGCACCGAACTGTCGGGGATGGAGTTCTCCGGCGCGTACGGACTCGCCACGATGAGCGATCTGCGCGAGCCCCGGTTCGCGAACCTGTACGACGAATCGGGGGCTCGCATCGACGGTGACGACTTCACCGCCCGGTCGGCGGCCCTCGCCGCGCTGGCGCAGGGACAGGCGGTCTACGCCGACATTCCGCCGGCGCCCGCGGTCCGGTACGGCCCGGCGTCGGTGGCGCCCGCGGGAACCACGGCGGTGTCCGCGAGCGGTGCCGGTTCCGTCGGGACATCGATCGATCCGCGGTCCGGCCGGGTGCGGTTGCGTCCGGTCCTGCAAGGTACCGTGCGTGGTTCGGGCGGGGTGCGGCTGATCGGATTCGATTGCGCCACAACGGTTCCCGGACTGTATGCCGCAGGCGACGTGGCCTCGCGGGAACCGATCACCGGCGCCGTCGGCGGCTTCGACGGGCACGGCGGCGGGTGGGCGATCTCGTCCGGGATGTGGGCCGGATCGGGCGCGGCGCGGTTCGCGCGCCGCCGCGGCCGGATCGGGGACGCACGGCCGGTTCCGGGGGCCGGGCTGAATCAGCACCTCGGCGCCGATGCGCGCACCGACATCGATCCTCGTGCGGTGATCGGGCTGGTACAGGAACATACGCTGCCGCTGCGGCGCAGCTACTGGCGCAGTGCGGGCAGCCTGCGCGACAGCATCGCCGAACTCGACGCGATGTGGCCGGTCACCGAATACGGACTCGGCGGCACCGGCGCCGACCAGGTTCTGGCCCGGCAGGCCGCGGCACTGCTGGCGGTGGCCCGCTGGACGAAATACAGCGCCCTGGCCCGCACCGAAACCCGGGGCCTGCATCGGCGTACCGATCATCCCGGCCCGGCCCGCGACTGGCGCCGCCGCCTGCTCACCGGCGGCGTGAACGAGATCTGGGTGCGCCCGGCCTGACGTGCCGGATGGGCGCCATGAGCTCACACCGGCGTTCCGGGTCCCGGTGGGACTGTTCACCGCTGCTTCCCAGCACGGGCGAGTTTCCCCTTACGCGCAGGTAATTCGGCGGCCCTACCCTCGGAAGATGGCAGTAGACACCCGGCCTCGGGCCGGCCCCGCATCCGAGCGGATCGCGCCCCGGTCGAGGAGCGATTTTGCAACTCCCTGTTCCTACTGGCAGAATGTTGCGGATTCCCGGCCGACGCCACCGCCCGGTCCGGGACGGTTGGTGACCTTCGGTTCGTGACGCACGGCTCCGATCCGCGGATCACCCCATAGCCTTGCCCGGACCACCCGTCCGGTTCTCGCTCGACGGATCGTGCGCGGCCAGATCGCAAAGAAGCCCAGATCGCAAACACGCGATGCGATGTAATCACCGAACGGTTTTGCGCGACCGCGTGAACGCCCGGTCGGCGCACATCGTTCGAATTCCGAAGACCTTTTTATACGAAAACCCGGCGGTAACCGTGAGCCGGTTCAGCCCGGACCGAGCAGGAGTGAAATCGTGTCATCTGTGACTGACGCACCGAATGCCACTACAGCGAGCCGTGAAACCGATACGACCGATCTGTCCGCTATCACGCACGAGGAAATTTTCGCCGGCCATCTCGGTGGCAAGCTTTCGGTGGAATTGTCCTCACCGCTGGAGACCCAGCGGGATCTGTCCATCGCGTATACGCCGGGCGTCGCGCAGGTGAGTCGCGCCATCCACAAGGACGAGGCGCTGGCCAAGCGCTACACGTGGACCGACCGGCTGGTGGTCGTGGTGAGCGACGGCACCGCGGTGCTCGGCCTCGGTGATATCGGTCCGCGGGCATCGCTGCCGGTCATGGAGGGCAAGGCCGCGCTGTTCAAGAAGTTCGCCGGACTGGACTCGATTCCGATCGTGCTCGACACCAAGGATGTCGACGAGATCGTGGAGACCCTGGTGCGCCTGCGGCCGAGCTTCGGTGCGGTGAACCTGGAGGACATCTCCGCCCCGCGCTGCTTCGAGATCGAGAAGCGCGTCATCGAGGCGCTGGACTGCCCGGTCATGCACGACGACCAGCACGGCACCGCCATCGTGGTGCTGGCCGCGCTCAACGGTGCCGCCAAGGTGCAGGGCCGCGATATCGCCGACCTGAAGGTGGTCGTCTCCGGCGCCGGCGCCGCGGGTGTGGCCTGCTCGAACATCCTGCTGGCCGCGGGAGTGTCGGATGTGGTCGTGCTCGACTCGAAGGGCATCGTCAGCCGGGACCGCGCGGACCTCAACGAGGTGAAGGCCGACCTGGCCGCGCGCACCAACCCGCGTGGCATCACCGGCGGTGCGGCCGAGGCGCTGGCCGGTGCGGATGTGTTCCTGGGCCTGTCGGCCGGGACCATCGCCGAGGAATTGATCGCCTCGATGGCGCCGGAGTCGATCGTGTTCGCCATGTCGAATCCGGACCCGGAGATCCACCCGGAGGTCGCGCACCGCTACGCCGCCATCGTGGCGACCGGCCGCAGCGACTTCCCGAACCAGATCAACAACGTGCTCGCCTTCCCGGGCGTGTTCAAGGGCGCGCTGGATGCCGGTGCGCGCCGGATCACCGAGGGTATGAAGGTCGCGGCCGCCAACGCCATCTTCGGTGTCGTGGCCGACGAGCTCTCGGTCGACAAGATCATCCCCAGCCCGCTCGACCCGCGGGTCGCGCCGGCGGTCGCTGAGGCCGTGGCCGCCGCCGCGCGTGCGGAAGGTGTTGCGTAACAAAGGTTTCGAACACGGCGAGGGCGCCCCGGGAACTCCCGGGGCGCCCTCGCCGTATTCGGATGCCGATGCGCGGCCGCTACTTCTCGTGGCAGGACTTGCGGTAGTCGATCAGCGGCTGCCGCACCCCGCGGAAATCCTTCAGCTCCTGCTGGTGGCCCTGGCGGTAGGCCTGCATCTCGGCCTTGCGCTGTTCCTTCGGCAGCCCCTTCACCTTGGCCAGTTCGGCGGCCAGATCCGGGTGGCTCGCCAGGAATGCGGCGACCTGCGGAGCGGTCTGGGCCTGAACCTGGGCGCGAGCCTGCGGGCTGCACTGCCCGGCGTCGGCCGAGGCGACGCCGGGCACGGCGACGGCCAGGGCGGCGATTCCGGCGGTGCCGGCCAGCAGGGCGGCGACAGTGCGCTTCATACCGGTAACTCCATTCGTGACGGGATGATGTCGGATCCGAATCTGCGCGCCGAATCTGAAAGGACCCTGAAAACGCCGAGTGGGCATACGCGATCTTCAGCCGATCCTCAGGCGGGGGACGGGCCGCCCGTCCGGCGATCCGGGACCGGCGTTCCGGGCGGGCCGCGTCAGCACGAACACCCCGACGCTCCCTGCGGCGGCTCCGCGCAGCGCAGGGTCGCCGCCGTGGGCGCGGGCGATACCGCGTGCGACGGCCGGCCCCGTCCGGCCCCGTCGCGACGGCGGTCCCGGCTCGCATCCGGGCTTCGGAAAGGAGGACGGCCGTCGGCGCTCAATGCGCGGCTGTGGTGACCGGCGGGGCCGGCGGAAGCGTCAATACGAATACCGCGCCGGCGGTTCCGGGTGGCGGCTCCACGCAGCGCAGGTCGCCGCCGTGCGCTCTGGCGATACCGCGGGCGATGGCCAGCCCCATCCCGGCCCCGTCGCGACGGCGGTCCCGGCTCGTATCCAACCGGACCAAGCGCCCGAAGATGTGTTCGCGCTGGGCGGCCGGTACACCGGGACCGGTGTCGGCGACGCGGATCTCGGCTCGGCCTTCGCCGGTTCCGGTGCCCTGTAAGGCGTTCGGGTTCGGCGTGTCCGCGTCCGATCGGGTGGTGCCCGTGTCGGGGGCGGGACCCGCCTGGTCGGCAGGTGTCGCTGGGATCGGCATCGGCTCGGTGGGCATCGAGCCGGCGGTGTCGCCGACCGTTCCCACGGTGAGGGAGACCGCGCCGCCAGGTGCAGTGGCCTCGCATGCATTGGCGAGCAGGTTCACCAGGATCTGGCCCACGCGTTCGGGGTCGGCGACGACGAGCACCGTGTGGCCGGTGAGCCGGAAGGCGATATCGGGGTGCAGGATTCGCATGCGGTCGACCTGGGCGTGCGCGAGCTCGTACAGGTCGGCCGATTGCCGATACAGCGTGAGCCCGGCGTCGATGCGGGCCATGTCGAGCAGGTCCTCGACCAGGCGCCCGGCGCGCTGGGCTTCGCGGACCAGCAGCAGATACATGCGTTCGCGATCTTCGGGCCCGGTGTCGGCGGGTTGGTGCAGGACCGCTTCGGCCATGGCCTTGATCCCCGCGATCGGGGTGCGCAACTCGTGCGCGGCGTCGCCGACGAAGGCGCGCATCTGCTGTTCGGAGGCCCGTGCCCGGGCCTCGGCGCCCTCCAGGGCGTCCAGCATCTCGTCGAAAGCACTTGCCGTGCGGCCCAATTCGGTATCCGTGCGAGTGGGGGAGAGGCGGCGGCCGCGGCCACCGCGCGCGATCTCGCGGGCCAGCCGGGTCATCGAATCCAAGGGCGCCAGCGCGTGGCGCAATCCCACCCACAGCGCGGCCGTGATCGCGACGATGGCGGTGGCGGTCACCCCTATCAGGACGAGGCCGAGTCGTGACCGCAGCGCGGTCAACAGCGGGGTGTCGACCTGCAGCGTGAGCCGGGCGCGGTCCACTGTGCCGCCACCGCCGAGGGTGACGGTTCTGGTCCGGGGGCTGCCGTCTCCGGCATGCCGGGGCGAGAGGCTGCCGTAGACACTGCCGTCGGCCAGGACCAGCCGGGCTCGTACCGAGCGATTGTCGACGCGGGCGATCAACTCCGCGGGCGGGGTGTTCTGCTGCGCGAGTTGCCGGGCCAGCTGGACCCGATCGGTGAGTACCGTATTCGCGCTGCGCGCCACCACGATCCCGAACAGACTGTGTACAGCCAGCGCCACCACGATCAGGGCGAGCCCGGAAATGACCGCGGCGGTGAGGGTTACCCGGCGCCGCAGCGAAATCGTCGGCAGTGCACGCGTTCCGGGTTCCACTGCCGGGGGCGCGGAAGCGTGGTTCCGGGCCGGTGCGGGTCCGAGCGTGTTCGACTCTCCGGAGTGGTCCGGAGTGCCGGGTGGGGTGGGCGCGGTGTGCGCCGGGTCGCCGCTCATCGCGGATTCGCCCGTAACGCGTAGCCCATGCCGCGCACCGTGTGCAGCAGGCGCGGGCCGTGTTCCTCCAGTTTGCGGCGCACCGCGCTGACGTAGACCTCGACCAGATTCGGGTCGTAGTCCTCGTAACCCCAGACCGCGGTCAGGATTTGGGTTTTCGTGACGACACGGTCGCGGTGGGCGGCGAGGTAGGCGAGGAGTTTGAATTCGGTGGCGGTGAGGCTGACCGGTTCGCTGCCGCGCAGCACCACGCCGGAATCGGTCTCCAGCACCAGATCGGCGATGGTGATGCGGCTGTGCATACGTCCCATCCGCCGCAGCAGCGCCTCGATCCGTGCTATCAGTTCGGCCAGGTCGAACGGTTTCACCACGTAGTCGTCGGATCCGGAACGCAGTCCGCGCACCCGGTCCTCCACACCGTCGCGCGCGGTCAGCATCACCACACCGGCGCCGCTGCGGGCGCGCACCACCTCGAGCAGGCCGAAACCGTCGCGACCCGGCAGCATCACGTCGAGGACGACGACATCGGGACGAAACCGCTCCAGATCGGATTCCAGCCGGTCACCGTGTTCGCGGGTGAGGACCTCGTGTCCGGCGGCGTGCACGGCCGCCGCGACCGCCGTGCGAATGGCGTCGGCGTCTTCGATCAGGAGAATGCGTCCCGGCTGCACCCGCACATTATTCGTCGCACTGGCTGAGACCTCGCTGAATACTGCTCGAGAGTCCGGTGCGCGCACTCCCGCGAGAGCCGCTACTTGTCGGTGGGCGGAGGGAGAATGATCGGTATCGGAATAGCGGAACAGGTTGGTGCACTTGGGAATTCGTCGATTCATCGAACGGGTGGCGGGGCGTCGGACTACCGGCGACGGCACATCGGAAAAGCGGCAGCGGAGCAGGCGAGCGGCACGCGAAATCGCCTCGCTGCGCCGCGCGAACGAACGTTCGCGACCGCGGGAGGGCAACCCGTACGGGGAGGCGGGCACATCGGGAATCGCGGGATGACTCCGACTCGGCGCGATCGGCCGGACGGGTGCGGATCGGCGGCGCGGACGCGACCCACCTACGATTCCTGTGCCGGGGCGCCCCTCGGCCGCCGGATGTGGTTGTCGCTGACTATCGGGAGTGGGTGTCGCCGGATGGGATTGGCCGGATCGGTGCGAGTGACGGCCCGGGTGCTTGTCGCCGTCACCGTCGCCACGGTGGCGGCGGCATGTGCCAACGGTGACGGCGAGTCGACGATCACCGTCGGCGCCGGTGATTCGGCGCAGTCGGAGGTCATTGCCGAAATCTATGCCCAGGCGCTCGCACGCACCGGCACACGGACGACGGTGAAAAAGCATCTCGGACAGCGCGCGGACTATCTGGCGGCGCTGGACGCCGACACGATCACGCTGGTCGGCGACACCAGTGGTGATCTTCTGACCGCCTTCGACTCCTCGTCCTCGGCGACCGCGCCGGATCGGGCGACGGCCGCGACCGTCGCAGAGCATCACGAGCCCGGCCCACCGGTCGACATGACCGCGGGGACGCCGATGACGTTCGAGGCGCGCCATATCGGCTCGGTCGCAGACGATCTGAGCCGGGCCGTTCCGGAGGGTCTGGCGGTGTCCGATTTCGCCGACGCCACCGATCTGCGGCCGCAGCTCGCACTCGGCGCCGCCGCGGCCGCGCGCTATCCGGCGAATGCCGCCGACCTCGCCAAGCATTGCGGTGAGCTGACCGTGGGCATCGCCGGCGGGCGCGAACTCGACCCGCTCCGGACACCGCCGGACCCGCAGCGCGACGTAGTGACTCCGCTGCGCACGGTCTACGGCTGCGATATCACCCACCACGTCGACTTTCCCGGTGACGGCGAACTGCGCAAGGCATTGCGTGACGGAACCGTCGACGCGGGCGTGTTCACCTCGGCCGTCGCACTGCTGCCGGGCGGCCCCGGTGATACGGCCATCGGCACCGACCCGGCCGTCGTCACCGATCCGGCGTACGCCTTCCGCGCCCAGAACATCGTCCCGCTGCTGCGTCAGGGTGCGTTGGACCAGCGGCAGATCAAGAAACTCAACTACGTAGCCGGGGAGCTCACCACGGCCGACCTCGCGACCATGGTCCGTCGCGTCCGTGACGAACACGCCTCGGCGGCCGGCCTCGCCCGGATCTGGCTCGACGAACACGCCCTCTGAGCACCCCGTTCGTCCGCCGTTTCCGCCCGTCGACCATGATCAGGTTCGATACGGATTCGGGCGTACAGTGCGAATAGATCACCTGAGCGGGGGTCCGCATGGTCCTGGTCATCGCGTTGGGAGTGCTGGCCGCATTCTTGTTCGCCGCGGCCGGTTATCTGCAACAGCGCGCGGCGCGCACCGTGGTCGCCGAACAACCCCGGGCGGCCCGGGTCTTCGGTATGACCACACTCATGCAGCGCCTGCTGCGCAGTGGCACCTGGCTGCGCGGCTGGATCACCAATCTCGCGGGTTTCTTCACCCAGGCGGTCGCGCTGCATCTGGGCTCGGTGGCCGCCGTGCAGCCGCTGATGTCGACTCAGCTGCTGTTCGCGGTCCCGCTCGAGGCGTTCGGACGCCGGCGTCGCCCGCGTGGCCGTGACATCTGGTTCGCGCTGCTGGTCTGCGCCGGCCTGGGCGTGCTGTTCGGCGTCGGCGGCGTGGCGCCACTCTCGGGAGATCCCGATCGCGGCCGGGTGCTGCTGGCCACCTTCTCCGCCGCGGGTCTGGTGGCACTGCTGGCCCTGATCAGCATCCGCTGCCCGATCTGGGTGGCCGCGAACCTCGTGGCGGTGGCCGCCGGTGTCTGTTTCGCGATGAGCGCCGTCTTCATGAAGTTGACCACCGAGGATCTGGTCTATCGCGGCATCCCCGCCACCGCCACCGACTGGCCCGGCTATCTGCTCGCCGTCTCCACGCTCAGCGGGCTGGTGCTGGAACAGACCGCCTTCGCCGCGGGCCCGCTGCCCTGGGCGATCGCGGCCATGAGCGTGACGAATCCGATCGTCAGCTACGTGGTCGGCGTACTGGCGTTCAAGGTCGAGGTGCCGCATACTCCCGGGGCGCTGGCCGGAGTCGCGGTCGCCGGGGCGCTGATCGCGGCCGGTATCGGCGGACTCGCGCATTCGCCGCTGGCCCGCGCCTTCTACGCCGGTAACAAGGAGATAACCGACGAATCGCCCAGCCTGATGTCGTAAAAGCTTGCGACGCCTGTGTTATGACGGTTGTGTGGGCAATCCGTCGCGTCCGGTGCTGTGGCGGGACTGTGCGGCCGGGCTCGCGGTATTCGGGCTGTACCTGGCGGTCGATGCCCTGCACACCCCGGACCGCCGCGAACTGGCCGACCGCAACGCGCACCGCATCTTCGATCTCGAACAGTGGCTCGCGATCGACTTCGAGCGCCCGCTCAACCGCTGGCTGGAGTCACAGGCGCTGCTCGCGACCCTGGCCAACTACGAATACGCCTTCACCTACATCGTCAGTGCGTTCGCGCTGCTGTTCTGGCTGTATTTTCGCCGCCGCGCCGAATACGCCCGCGCCCGCGACTCGTTCCTGCTGCTGAACATCCTGGCCATCGCGTGTTTCGCGCTCTTCCCGGTCACCCCGCCGCGACTGCTGCCCGAACTGGGCTTCACCGATACCGTCGTCGCCGGCCACACCTGGGGGTCCTGGGGTTCGTCATTGGTGTCGGGGGCGAATCAGCTCGCGGCGGTTCCCTCGCTGCACGTCGGCTGGGCGCTGTGGGTGAGTGTGGTGCTTGCCCGGGTCTCCGGCGGGTGGATCGTGCAGGTGCTCAGCGCACTGCACGTCGGGCTGACCACCTACGTGATCGTCGCGACCGCCAACCACTTCGTCCTCGACGCGGTGATCGCGGTGGCCTTCGTCGCGGCGAGCATCCAGCTGGTCGACCGCTGGTACGCGCGACCACCGGTGGTGCCGCCCGCCGACGCGTTCTTCCTGCACATCGAGAAGACCGGCATTCCGCAGCAGGTGGGCGGCATGGTCGTGTTCCGGCCGCGGGCCGACGGCGGGACCGATCTCGCCGCGGTCCGGAAACTGGTCCAGGGCGAGCTGGCACATCTGCCGCGCTTCCGGCAGCGTCTGGACCAGCCGGGACGGTGGCGCCGGGCACGCTGGGTGGACAGTCCGGTCGACTGGGACTGGCACGTCACCGAGCGCACGATTCCCGGCACCGATCCGGACGCCCTCGGCGAACCGGATGGCCGAGCGGCGGGGTCCGGGGCGGCCTTCAGCGCCGTCCTCACCACCAGTGTCGCCGTCGGCCCGGCAGCGGGCAACGGGGAGTCCGCGGCGGTGGAATCACATGGTGTGGTGTCGGCCGAAGCGACCATGGCACCGGGCGTGGTGGCGCGGCGGGTGGACGGAATCAGCCGGGTGGTCACGGATCTCGCCGCCGAGGTGCTGCCCAAGGATCGGCCGTTGTGGCGACTCGTCCTGGTGCGCGACCCGGAGGCGGGCGCGATCGGCGTGGTCCTGCTGTTGCACCACGTGGTCGCCGACGGTATCGGCACGGTGGTGCAGGCCCTGCGCCTGCTGCGACCGACCATCGATCTGCCGGTGGCCGAGCGAAAGCCGCCGAGCTGGGGGACCACCGTCGCCGGTACCGCGGCCGGACTGGCGCAGTTGGCCGCCGATGCCCAGCCGAAGGGAACGCTGCCCGACGACTGTGTGCGCCGCGTATTCACCGTCTGTTCGCTGGACCTGGAAACCGTTCGGGCCGTGGCTCGTTCGCATCGCGTCCGGGTGACCGACGTACTGCTGAGCGTCACCGTCACGGCGCTGCAGCGTCTTCGCCCCGATCTGGGGGAGCGGTTGGGCGGGCAGATCCGGGTGGCGGTGCCGTTGATGGTGCGCGACCCGACGTCGGGGGCGGAGGGCAATTCGACCGCCGCCGTGATGATCGACATTCCGCTGACGGCGGCGACCCCGGCACAGCGTCTTTCCGAGATCCGCACCCGCAGCGACCGGCTGCATTCCGGAACCCGCGCGCTCGCCTCGCATTTCGTGATGGATCGAGTGCTCAGGCTGTTCCCGGAACCGGCCGTCGGGGCCTTCGCGCGGTCGGTGTACGGCGGGCGGTTCTTCCACGCCATCGTCTCCAACATGGCCGGTCCCGAACTGGCGATGACCTTCGCGAATATGCCGATCACCCGGGTGTTTCCGATCCTGCCGTCGGCCCCGGGAGTTCCGCTGGTCGCCGGGGTGCTGAGCTGGAACGGCGAATTGGGGATCGGGCTCTCGGTGGATCCGGCGCTGCTCGACGCGCGGGCGGTCGCCGCCGAGTTGCCCGATGTCCTGGCCGAACTCGCCGATACCACGTTCGTGTCCGATAAGCGTCCGTAGCCGGGTTCCGGCGAGTAGTCTTCGAGCGAGTTGATCACCGAGCCTACCGTCACCGAGGGAGGCCGCCTCATGTTCGATCGCGGGTTAGTGGCGAAAATGCTTGCGGCATGCGCACTTACCGCGCTGGTGACCGCCGCTGCCGCCTGCGGCAGCGATGACTCCGGCGGCAAATCCACCGAATCGTCGAGTAGCGGCACGCCGACGGTGACCCAGGCGGTGACCCGGAACTTCGAGCGCTTCTTCGACGGATCCACCTCCGCCGACCAGAAGGTCGCGCTGCTGGAGAACGGGCCCGCGTTCGCCGCCGCGATCAAGGCACAGGCCGATTCGCCGATGGCGAAATCCGCCTCGGCCAAGGTCACCAATGTCGCCAGCACCAGCACCGACCACGCCGACGTCACCTTCGACGTGCTGTTCAACGGCACGCCGGCGCTGGCCGGTCAGCAGGGCGGCGCGGTACAGATCGAGGGCACCTGGAAGGTGACGGCCGCGACCTTCTGCGCGCTGCTCACGCTGGAGGGCGCGGCCCCGCCGGTCTGCGGCGCGGCCGCGGGGACGCCGGGTGCGACGCCGAGCCCGGGTGCGACGCCCGCGGCGCCGGGCGGACCCACCATTCTTCCCGCGCCGACCAGTTGAGGTCGCGATGACGTCGTCGGACCGCCGCGGTGCCCGATCGCGGTGGCCGCTGCGTCACGCCGCCTCGAACGCATCGCATACCGTTGCGGCGCAACCGGTATCGTCCGGCACGAAGCGTCCCTATGTAGCGCTCGCGGTGGTCACGGCCATCCTGTTCGTCACCTTCCTCGACACCACGATCGTCAGCGTGGTCCTCGGCGATATCCAGTCCGACGTCCACGCCGGTGTGGTGTCGCTGCAATGGGTGGTGAACGCCTACACCCTGGTGTTCGCGAGTCTGATGCTCACCGCCGGCACCCTCGGCGACCGGTGGGGCCGCAAACGCGTCATGGTCGGCGGGCTGGTGGTGTTCGCTGTCGGCTCGGTGTTGTCCGCGGTGGCCGGAAGTGTGTCGATCCTGATCGCCGGGCGGGCGGTGATGGGCGTGGGTGCGGCGGCCTCCGAACCGGGCACGCTGTCGGTGATCCGGCACATCTTCCCCGATCGCGGCGCCCGCGCGAAGGCGCTGGGCGCGTGGGCAGCGGTCTCCGGGTTGGCGCTGGCGCTGGGGCCGGTGATCGGCGGGCTGCTGGTCGGGGCGTTCGGCTGGCGCTCGATCTTCTGGTTCAACCTGATCGTCGGCGTGCTCGTGCTGGCGGCGGCGCTGAAATTCGTGCCGGAAAGCGCCGATCCGCAACCGGGTCCGGTCGATTGGGCCGGATTCGTCCTGGGCGCAACGTTTCTCGGCTGCGTGATCTACGCGGCCATCTCCGGTGAGCAGGTGGGCTACTCGGCCGCCTCGGTGATCACGCTGTTCGTGATCGGCGCGATCGCGTTCGTCGCCTTCCTGGTGGTCGAGTCGCGCGCGGCCAATCCGATGTTCGACTTCCACTACCTGGAGCGCCCGCTGGTGCGCAGTGCGCTGGTGGTGGCGTTCGCGGTCTACTTCGGAATCTTCTCGATCTTCTTCTTCACCGCGCTGTATCTGCAAGAGGTGCTGGACTATTCGGGGTGGCGAACCGCCGCGGTGTTCGGCCCGATGGCCGTCGCGATCATCGCCGGTTCGCTGATCTCCGGATTCTGGGTGGCGTTGCGCGGCTCCCGCACGCCGATGATCGCCGGGTGTGTGCTCGGTGCCGCGGGAATCTTGCTGACGCGCCAGTTCCTCGGTGTCACAGTCGAATTCACGCCGCTGGCGCTGGCCCTGATGCTGGCCGGCCTCGGTTTCGGTATCGCGGTGGTGCCGCTGACCTCGGCCGTGCTGTCCGGCGTTCCGGCCGAACATTCCGGTATGGCGGCCGCCGCCACCAACACCATGCGCCAGGTCGGGGCGGTGGTGGGGGTGGCCGTACTGGGTTCGCTGGTCAATTCCTTCCTGAATTCGGACCTGCGGGATCGGTTGCGGCAGATCGGTGTGCCGGCGAATTTCCAGGCCATCGTCATCGACGCCATCGAGACCGGCAACGTCCCGGCCGGCGGTGACGCGGCGGCCTCGGCCGCCTACGGACCGATCGTGAACCGGGTCATCCACGCCACCTACGAGGCCTTCCATCGTGGACTCGAGGTGGCGCTGCTGGTGTCGGCGATCATGATTCTGATCGCCGCCGTGGTCACCGCGCTCTGGCTACCGCGGCGCGGCGATCGCGCCGGATACGTGCACGAGGACTGAGATCGGGGGGCAGCACGCTGCCGCGGTCACGCGGGCAGTACGGTGCCGTCGGCCGAACCGGCCAGCCATTCGGTGAGCACGGGGTGCATGGCGAGTGCGGGCAGTGCGCCGACCAGGGTGTCGATCAACTGGGTACGGCTGATCTGCTCCTCCCGCAACCAGATCAGGGTCGTCTCCTCGACGAACGCGATCCAGCCGCGGAACACCAGGCGAAGTCGCGGCAGTTCGGGATCGTCGGCGGCCAGCGGTGTCTCGGCGAGGATGCGGTCGACCATGGCATCGCGGGTGGCGTCGGCCAGCGCCATCAGTTCGGGGCTGCCGCTGGCGGGGCCGCGGAGCAGGCCCTGATAGGAGATCCGGTTCTCGCTGACGTACTCGACGTAACGTTCGACTGCGTCGCGCAGCATGCTGAACAGATCGAGGCTGCGGTCGGGCATGGTGCGAGCGAGTAGTTCCTCGTTGGCGCGGCGCACGATGGCGCGCTGGAAATCCTGTTTCGACGCGAAGTAGTGGAAGAGCAGGCCGCGGGAGATGCCCGCCTGCCGGGCGATCTCCCCGATGGAGATGTCCTCCAGCGTGCGGTCGCGCAGCATTTTCACGCCCAGGGACACCAGCTGTTCGCGCCGTTCGCCCGGGCTCAGCCGCACCCGTTTGGTGCCGGGACCGTTGTCACTCACGGTTGCCATCCTACTGAACGGTAGTCAATACTGTTGACTCCTGCTCAATAGGATCGTAGGGTTGGATACATGAGTCGTAGGGTTACAGACAACGGCCGTAGCGACGCGCTCGGAGGCGGTAGCTTGCGTGACCACGGAGAGCGCCGCGAAGGCCGTGATGAGCGGAGCCGCAGTGTAGCGGGGGCGCGTCATGTGCATACGTTGATCGTCGGCAGTGGATTCTCGGGCCTGGGCCTGGCCATCCGTTTGAGCCAGCAGGGTCGCGACGACTACCTGGTACTCGAGCGCGGCAACGATGTCGGCGGTACCTGGCGCGACAACACCTACCCCGGCGCCGCCTGCGATGTGCCGTCGCAGCTGTACTCCTACTCGTTCGCGCTCAATCCGAACTGGTCGCGCTCGTTCTCCAAGCAGCCGGAGATCCAGTCCTACATCCGGGGCGTGGCCGATCGTCACGGCGTGCGGGACAAGCACATCTTCGACTGCGAGATGACCGGCGCCCGGTGGAACGAGGAGCAGGCCCGCTGGGAGGTGCAGACCAGCCAGGGTGCGTTCACCGCCGACATCCTGGTTTCCGCCGTCGGCGCGCTGTGCGAGCCGAACCTTCCGGATATCAAGGGCATCAACGGTTTCCAGGGCCGCATCTTCCACTCCGCGCGCTGGGATCACGACGCTGATCTGACCGGCAAGCGGGTCGCGGTGATCGGCACCGGCGCCTCGGCCATCCAGATCGTGCCGTCGATCGCGCCGAAGGTGGCCCATCTCGACGTCTACCAGCGCACCGCCCCGTGGCTGCTGCCGCGGATCGACCGCCCGTACACCCTGCCCGAGCGGCTGGCCTTCAAATACGTTCCGGGCGTGCAGAAGTTGTCGCGTGCCGCCATCTACGCCGCCCGCGAAACGCAGGTCGTCGGTCTGGCGAAGTTCCCGCCGGCCATGCTCGCGCTGGAAGGTCTCGCCCGGCTGAAGCTGCGGCTCGAGGTTCCGGACGCGCAGTTGCGCGAGAAGGTCACGCCGAACTTCCGCATCGGCTGCAAGCGCATGCTGATCTCCAACGAGTACTACCCGGCGCTCGGGCGCGACAATGTCGATGTGGTCACCGACGGCATCCGCGAGATCCGCGCGAATTCGATCGTCACCGCCGACGGCACCGAACGCGAGATCGACGCCCTCATCGTGGCGACCGGATTCCACGTCACCGATTCGCCGGTGTACGAGACGATCGCCGGCCGCGACGGGCGCACGCTCACCGAGCTGTTCGACGAGATCGGGCAGCAGGGCTACAAGGGCGCCGCGATCCACAACTTCCCGAACATGTTCTTCCTGCTCGGCCCGAACGTCGGCCTGGGCCACACCTCGATGGTGTACATGATCGAATCGCAGATCAACTACATCGCCGACGCGATCACCACCTTCGACCAGCGCGGCCTGCGTACGGTCGAGGTGCGAAAAGATGTGCAGGACACCTACAACCGCGACCTGCAGAACCGCATGTCCAACAGCGTCTGGCTCAACGGTGGTTGTGCCAGCTGGTATCTGGACAAGCACGGCAACAACACCACGCTGTGGCCCGATTTCACCTTCCGCTTCCGCAAGCTGACCGAGAAATTCGACGTCGCGGCATACGACACGACCCGATCGGCCGACGGGGCCGACCGCCCCGATCTGAAAGTGGTAGCAGCACAGTGAGCAATGACGCTTATTTCACCGGCAAGGTATGTGTGATCACGGGCGCCGGCTCGGGTATCGGCCGCGCGCTGGCCGAGAATCTGGCCCGCCGGGGTGCGAAACTCGCACTCTCCGACATCGATACCGAAGGACTGGCCGAAACCGTCCGCCGCGTCGAGGCGCTGGGTGCGCAGGTGAAGTCCGACCGGCTCAACGTGGCCGAGCGCGAAGCGGTGCTGCTCTACGCCGACGAGGTGAAGAAGCACTTCGGCGTGGTGCACCAGATCTACAACAACGCCGGTATCGCCTTCCACGGCGAGGTGGTCGACTCCCAGTTCAAAGACATCGAGCGCATCATGGATGTCGATTTCTGGGGCGTCGTCAACGGCACCAAGGCGTTCCTGCCCGCCATCATCGAATCCGGTGACGGCCACGTGATCAACGTGTCCAGTCTGTTCGGCCTGATCGCGGTGCCGGGCCAGAGTGCTTACAACGCGGCCAAATTCGCGGTGCGCGGCTTCACCGAATCGCTGCGCCAGGAGATGCTGGCGCGCAAGCATCCGGTCAAGGTCACCTGTGTCCATCCCGGCGGTATCAAGACCGCGGTGGCGCGCAACGCCACCTACGCCGAGGGGATCGACGCTCAGAAGTTCTCCTCGTTCTTCGACAAGCAGCTCGCCCTGCACACCCCGGAGATGGCCGCGCAGACCATCACCGAGGCCGTGCGCAAGGGTCACGGCCGCGTGCTGATCGGCTGGGAGGCCAAGGCGCTCGATCTGTTCGTGCGCACCACCGCGTCCTACTACCAGCGCATCGCGAACGTCGTCAACAGCCGGTTCCTGCCCTGATTCGCCGCGGGAATTCACTGTGATGCCTGGTTTTTCGAAATCCGTGGCCCTGCCGCTGCCCGTCGCGCGGGCCGTCCTCGGGCCGATGTTCCGGTTCGCCATGCACAGCCGGCTGCCGTGGGCGGCGCAGCGCCACCTGCTCGACGCCGGTTCGGTGCTGCAGACGCTGCCCGGCGGTACCCGGGTGCATCGGATGCGGCTCGGCGGCCGTCCCGCCGAGCGGGTGACCGCCGGCGTCGCCGCCGGCCCGGGTGCGGTGCTGTACCTGCACGGTGGTGGATACACCATCGGGTCGCCGGCCACCCATCGGTCGCTGGCGGCGCATCTGTCGCGCGACATCGGTTGTCCCGTCTACGTTCCGGACTACCGGCTGGCGCCGGAACATCCGTATCCGGCCGCGCTCGACGACGCCGAGGCGGCCTTCCTGGAGCTGGTGTCCACCGGGCTCGCACCGCAGCAGATCGCGGTCGCGGGCGACTCCGCCGGCGGCGGACTGTCGCTCGCGCTGGCGTTGCGCCTGCGTGACCGGCACGGAATGCGGCCCGCCGCACTGGGTTTGATCGCCCCGTGGGCCGACCCGAACGAATTGCCGGCCCGCGAGCGCGACCTGGTGGTCAACAAGGCGTGGTCGCGGTTGTGCGCCGCCGCCTATCTGGGCGACGGTGATCCGCTCGATCCGGGCTACGCGCCGCTGCTCGGCTCGCTGGGCGGGCTGCCCGCGACCTACGTCCAGGTCGACGAGGGCGAGTTGCTGCATTCGCAGTGCGTGCGCCTGGCGGCCGCGCTGCGGGCAGCCCAGGTGCCGGTTCAGTTCTCGGTGACTCGCGGGCTCTGGCACGTCTCGCAGCTGCAGGCGTCGCTGGTGGCGCCGGCCGCGCTCGCCGCGCGGGAACTGGCAGGATTCCTCGGTCAATCGCTGCAACCAGCGCAAACCGGATCCATAGGATAGAAGCCGTAGGACAGGTTCCGCCCGGCCGCATCCGCGTCGAAATTCTCGACCGGACGGCCGGGCGGAGCCTGCCGTTGCGGCTGGCGTAAATTACTGGCGAGTAGACCACGTGGAAGGGCACCGATGCGAGAGTTCGAAGTCCCGGCTACCTACACCATCCCCGAAGACGCCAATATGTCCGATGGCGCCTTCCGGCACGCCGAGCGCACGCCCGGCCTGGTGGTGTTCAACAGGCCGGACGGCAAGGGCGGTTGGACAGATGTCACCGCCGCGGAGTTCGCGAAAGACGTCACCGCGGTGGCCAAGGGACTGATCGCCTCCGGCATCGAACTCGGCGACCGGGTCGCCATCCTGGCCTCCACCCGGTACGAGTGGGTCGTGCTGGACTTCGCCATCTGGGCGGCCGGCGGCTGCACCGTCGCGATCTTCGACAGCTCCTCCGCCGAGCAGGCGCGCTGGATCCTGTCGGATTCGGGCACCAAGCTGATCGTGGTCGAGAACGCCCGGCACCGGGCCACCATCGCCGAGATCGAGGACGGCCTGCCCGAACTGGGCGAGCCGCTGGTGATCGACGACGGTGCGATCGACACCCTGGTCGCCCGGGGCAAGGATCTCGGTGACGAGGCCGTGCACGAGCGGCGCAAGCAGGTCAAGGCGGCCTCGCCGGCCTCGCTGATCTACACCTCCGGCACCACCGGCCGGCCCAAGGGCGTCATGCTCTCGCATGCCAACCTCTACGCCGAATCGGCCGCCGACCGTGCCGCGATGCCGCAGTTCCTCAAGCCCGGTCATCGCTCGCTGCTGTTCCTGCCGCTGGCCCACGTCTTCGCCCGCGCGGTCGCGCTGGCGGCCTTCGACGCCGGGGTCACCGTCGCGCACACGGCCGACTGGTCGACGCTGGTCGAGCAGTTCGGCGAGTACAAGCCGGACTTCATCCTCTCGGTGCCGCGCGTGTTCGAGAAGGTGTTCAACGGCGCGAAGCAGAAGGCGCACGACGGCGGCAAGGGCAAGATCTTCGATCTGGCCGCCGACACCGCCGTGGAGTACAGCCAGGCGCTCGACAACGGCGGCCCGGGTCTCGTGCTCAAGGTCAAGCACACCGTGTTCGACAAGCTGGTCTACGGCAAGCTGCGCGAGGCCATGGGTGGGCGCTGCAAGTCCGCCGTCTCCGGCGGCGGGCCCCTCGGCGCGCGGCTGGGTCATTTCTTCCGCGGCATCGGCGTCACGATCTACGAGGGCTACGGCCTGACCGAGAGCACCGCCGCTGTTTCGGTGAACACCCCCGAACACCTGAAGGTCGGCTCGGTGGGCCGCCCGCTCGGCGGTCACGCCGCGAAGGTGGCCGAGGACGGCGAGCTGCTGCTGCGCGGCCCGGTCGTGTTCGCCGGCTACTGGAACAACCCGACCGCCACCGAGGACGCCTTCGACGACGGCTGGTTCAAGACCGGCGACCTCGGCGCCATCGACGAGCAGGGCTTCATCACGATCACCGGTCGCAAGAAGGAAATCATCGTCACGGCCGGCGGCAAGAACGTCTCCCCGGCGATGCTCGAGGACTCCCTGCGCTCGCATCCGCTGATCAGCCAGGTCATGGTGGTCGGTGACGGCAAGCCGTTCGTCGGCGCGCTGATCACCCTCGACCCGGAGGCGCTGCCGGGCTGGAAGACCCGCAACAACGTGCCCGACGACACCCCGATCGAGAAGCTGATCGAGCTGCCCGAACTGACCGCCGAGATCGACAAGGCGGTCAAGGACACCAACAAGCTGGTCTCCCATGCCGAGGCGATCAAGAAGACCCGCATCCTGCCGGTCGACTGGACCGAGGAGAGCGGTGAGCTGACGCCGAAGATGTCGCTCAAGCGCAATGTGGTGATGAAGAACTACGCGACCGAGGTCGAGGCCATCTACGGCTGAGCCCGCTCGTCCGCCCGAACGGCCCGTCTTCTTCCGGAAGGCGGGCCGTTCGCGTTCGTGACGTGCGACGATATGCGCGATCGACCCCGATGAATTCTCCCGGCTGTCGCCGTCTCATCTGTGGGGCAGTGGCCGCCGGCCGCGGGCCCGTATCCATTCCGGAGGAGGCAATCGTGAAGTCGGCTACCGCATATCTGATGTTCGACGGTGAGGCCGAGGAGGCATTCACCTTCTATCAGTCGATTCTGGGCGGGGAACTGCAGATGGTCCGCTATCGCGATATGGGTGACGGCGGTGGCGGGAGCCTGCCCGAGGAGGTGGGCAAGCGCATCGCCAACGCCGCGTTGACCTGGCGCGAGGATCAGCTGCTGATGGGCTCGGACTGTCCGCCCGAGCAGCAGCTCAACCGCGACAACGTCCCGTTCAGCGTCTGCCTGGATGTGGACGACGAGGCCGAGGCCGGACGGATCTTCACCGGGCTGTCCGCGGGCGGACAGGTCACCATGCCGCTGGGCAAGACGGAGTGGGCACAGCAGTTCGGCATGGTCACCGACAAATACTCGGTGCCGTGGATGATCAATCTGTACGGCGGAGAATAGGTTTCGCCCCCACGCCGTCTCCCCGCCGCGTCACCCGCCGCAGGGGTGGCGCCGGTGGTACAGAGCTAGCTGTAGGGGCTGGGTTCGTTGGCGCGCGCCCACGCCTTTTCGGCCTCGCTGCCGGCGTCCGGCGGGAACAGCCCGTCGATCATCCACAGGTCGCGCGGGGATTCGTAGGTGTGGAATTCCCAGTGCAATCCGCGCGCGGCGGTGTAGGGCTCCATGATCGAGTTGAGCCGCTGCGTCGACCGCTTGCGCAGCTGCGGGTCGTCCAGATGGCGGGCGAGATGTTCCACGACGATTCGCACGGTGGTGTTCGACGGTTTCCCACCGACGAAGAACGACGTCTCCTCGACCTCCTCGAACAACACGACGACGTAGAACGCCGGCAGGCCGAATCCGGTGTACAGGGCGGTGACATCCCGTGCGAAATCTGCTTTGTCCTGGTCGGAGTAAGTGTTCGCGGGATGGTGGACGTGCCACAGCGGCATGGCGATATTCCTTCGAAAGATGGTGGGCGAGAACGGATTCAGCGGGGGATGGCGAGCGCGAGGCCCTCGACGGGACCGGACAGTGCCGCCTTCACCCCGCGCGTGACGTCGTCGACCAGTACTTCGGTATCGCCGCGCAGCACACCGTCGAAGACGGCCTCGGCCACCGCGCTCGGCGCGAGCTTGTCGCCCGGCAGACGCCGCACCATCTCGGTATCGGCGAATCCGAGATGGACGCCGACCACCTGCGTGTGCTGTGCGGCCAGCTCCAGCCGCAGTGAATTGGTCAGCGACCACAGTGCCGCCTTGGACGCACCGTAGGCCGCCGCGCCCGCGGCCCACGACAGCACCGAATGGATGTCGATCAGGACGCCGCCGCCGTTGTCCGCCAGAATCGGCGCGAACGCCTGGGCCACCCGCAGCGGGCCGAAGACGTTGGTGTCGAACGTGGTGACGATATCGGCCATGTCGGCGGTCAGCAGCGGTGCCGGGAGGAGGACGCCGGCATTGTTCACGACGATCTCGACGTCGCGGGCCCGGCGTGCCGCGTCGGCCACCGAATCGGCGTCGGTGACGTCCAGGGCGAGGGGCTCGACGCGGGCGTCGGCGGCGGACTTCGGGGCGCGGGCGGTGGTGTAGACCTTGGCCGCGCCGCGCCTGAGCAGCTCGTCGGTGAAGGCCTTGCCGAGCCCTCGTTGCCCGCCGGTCACCAGTGCGACCGCGCCTTCGATTCCGGCCATCTCTCGTCCTTTCGGATCGTTCGGGGCGACTGCTCACCCTCTGGGTAACGATCTCGTTAGTTAGATGACAGCACAGCTGGCTGGGTAACGCAAGCGTTAGGTAACATGGGGCCGTGTCGATGATGTTCGAGCCGCGGCTGAGCGACCGGGACGCCTGGTCGATCGGTGACCGATGTTCGGCCGGCCGGGTGCTCGAGTTGCTCAGCACCCGGACGGTATTCCTTATCGTCCGCGAATGCTTCTACGGCACAACCCGATTCGAGGACTTCACGACGCGGATCGGCACCTCCGCGCCGGCGGTGTCGCGAGCGCTCAAACAGCTCGAATCGGCGGGCATCGTGGAACGGGTGCCGTATCGGGAACCCGGCCGGCGCGAACGCGCGGAATACCGCCTGACCGCGGCCGGTGAGGATCTGCTGCCGGTATTCCTGTCGCTGATCCAGTGGGGCGACAAACATCTGCAGGACGGAAAGCCGCCGCTGTCGTTCGTCGACCGGGAATCCGGGGCGGCGGTCGGGGTGCGAGTCACGCCTGAGCCCGTACCGGACACGAAGGCCGATGAGATCGAGATCCGGCTGAACTCGTCGGGGCGGGAGCGACCCGCGCCGGTCGCGGACTGAGAGGGCCTTCGGCCGATACGCGGACCCCGCCGCATCCTTGCTGGGATGTCGGCGGGGCCGGATGTCGTCGGTGCCGGGTCAGCCCACGGGCCCCTGGGCGAGCGACGCCTGACCGGACTCGCTCTGTCCCGAGCGGTCCACCCAGGTGAGCGTGACGGTGTCGCCGGGGTGATGCTGATCCATCGAGTTGGTCATGGTGGTCGCCGAATCGATGTTGTGACCGTCCAGTCCGGTGATCACATCGCCCGGAGCCAGGCCCGCGGCCTGTGCCGGACCGTCGCTCACGATATTGCGGACCAGTGCGCCGGAACCGTTGGCATCGCTCATCGTGATACCGAGGAACGCGGAGTCGCCGATGTGCACGCGGTCCGAACTCTTGCCCGCCTGGATCTGCGCGGCGATCGTCTTCGCCTTGTCGATCGGAATCGCGAAGCCCTGACCACCGCTCGCGCCGAGCTGGAAACCCTGGGACGCGGCGGTATTCACGCCGACCACCTGGCCGGAGGTGTTGATCAACGGGCCACCCGAATCACCCGGCTGGATGTTCGCGGCCACCTGGATGAGACCGGTCAACTGCTCGGCGGCGCCGGCCGATTCGTCACTGGCGGTGATGGAACGGTCCAGTGCGGTGACGCGTCCCGCGGCGGCGGTCGGGGAGCCGGTGCCGCCCGCGTTGCCGACACCCACGATGGCATCGCCGACCTTCACCTGGTCCGAATCGCCGAGCGGCGCTGTCTGCAACCCGGAGGCGCCCTGCAACTTCACCACGGCCAGATCGTCCTGCCGGTCGAATCCGGCGACGCTGCCGCTGTAGCTGCGGCCGTTGCCGAGGTCGGTGACCGAGATGTCGGTCGCGCCCTCCACGACATGGTTGTTGGTGAGGATCGTGCCGTCGGAGCCCAGCACGATGCCGGTTCCGGCGCCCGCGCCGTTCTGCATGCCGAGCTCGGTGTTGATCACGACGATGCCCGGTACCACCGCGTTCGCCGCCTGCTCCAGCGCCGTGGACTGCGGTTGCGAATCGACCGGCTGCACCACCGAACCCTGGCCGTGGCCGAACGGGGCCGCCTGGTTGGGGCCGTGCGCATCGATGCGGGATCCGACCAGGGCGATCGCGAGCGCCACCGCCGCGACCAGGGCCGCCACCGCGCCGAAGGTCAGGCCGTGCCGAGGCGTGCGTCCGCGCGGCGAGTACTGCGGGTAGGGCTGACCCGGATACTGCCCCGGGTACGGCGGCTGATTCGGATAGCCGTGCGGGCCGTATGCCCCCGACCGTGGTTCGTACGGTCCGGGCTGGTGCGGCCGATTGCCCTCGTTCGGATACACGCTCATCACGTCCTGTTCGGTCACATCCTGTGTCTCGGCTCGGACCCGGCCCCGACGCGTTCGGATCCTCCATCAATTAAGCGCGCGATTCCTGAGAAGCGGCTGGGTGCTTGCCGTGGAACCGCCGACATGGGCTGGATCACGTCCGGCTCGAGTTCTGACGAATCTGTGACGCTGTGGCCGATGAGTTCGTTCGGACGGGTTCACCGGGGGGAATCCGCAGTACGCTCGCCGTTATGGCCGGATCCGGACTGCGCGCGGCCTGCGGAATCGTGTCCGCGGGGCTGGCGCTGGGCGTCGCGGAATTGGTGTCGGTCCCGGTGGGAGCGGGGAGCGCGCCGTTGGCGGCGATCGGGGCGACGGTGGTCGACCACACGCCCGACGGGGTGCGGGAATGGGCGATCGACACCTTCGGCACGAACGACAAGATGATGCTGTACCTGCTGATGGGTGTGGTGGCGCTGATCGTCGCGGCGCTCGTCGGGGTGATCGAGCGAACCGCGCGGCCGATCGGGTCGGCGGTGCTCGGGCTGTTCGGGATCGGGGCGGCATGGGCCGCGCTCGAACGCCCGGCGGCCAACTGGACCTGGGCGTTGCCGTCGGTCGTCGGGATGGCGCTGGCGATTGTGGCGCTGCGGTGGTTGATTCGGCGCTACGAAGCGGCCGGTACGCCGGCGATGGCGCGGGGTGGTGCCGGTGGCGGAGCAGCGGCGCCCGGTCCGTCGAAAGCTGCTGTGGCGCAAGATGATCGGACGCACGCGGCGGAAATTCGAATCGAAGGCGGAGCCGCCGGTTCCCCCTCAGCCGGTGGTGCCGGTGGTGTCAGGAGCGCTGCGGCCGGTACGGGTGGGGACGGGAGCGCAGGGGCAGGTGTGGAGACGGGTGCGGACGACCCGCTCGCGGGCGGTGATCGCCCCGACGGGATGCCAGGGCGCTCCCATGGAGACGATGCGCCCCTGAGTGCGCGCGGAGCTGCCTGGCCTCGGGCGGTGAAAACCGATGGAGCGCAGTTCGATCGGCGGCACGTGATGCGCGGGATCGCCGGAGTGGGAATACTGGCGGTCGCGGCGGGGATCGCCGGGCGTGTGCTCGGGGCGAGCGCGCGCAGTGTGGCGGGGGAGCGGGCCGCGGTGGTGCTGCCGCCGCCGAATGTGCCGGTGCCGCCGGTGGATCCGGCCGCCGATCTGCGGATACCGGGACTGGCGCCGTACCTCACCTCGAATTCCGACTTCTACCGGATCGACACCGCGCTGACCGTTCCGCAGGTCAGCAAGGAGACGTGGTCACTGCGGATCCATGGCATGGTGGACCGCGAAATCCGGCTCGACTACGCCGATCTGGCGCGCAGGCCGTCGGTGGAACGCTTGGTGACGCTGACCTGCGTATCGAATCCGATCGGCGGCGATCTGATCGGCAATGCGAGCTGGCTGGGCTATCGGCTCGACGAATTGATCGCCGAGGCGGGCCCGCATCCCGACGCCGATATGGTCTTGTCCCGCAGTGCCGACGGCTTCACCGCCGGAAGCCCGCTCGCCGCGCTCACCGACGGGCGCGACGCGCTGCTGGCGGTCGGCATGAACGGTGAGCCGCTGCCCGTCGAGCACGGATATCCGGCCCGGTTGGTCGTGCCCGGCCTCTACGGTTACGTCTCGGCCACCAAATGGGTCACCGAACTCGAGATCACGAGATTCGATCGCGCTCAGGCCTATTGGACGCGACGCGGCTGGTCCGAACGCGGGCCGATCAAAACCGGCACCCGCATCGACACCCCGCGCGGCGCCGTCCGGGCCGGGAAGGTGACGATCGCCGGTGTGGCCTGGGCGCAACACCGCGGCATCGACGCCGTCGAGGTCCAGATCGACAACGGACCATGGCAACCCGCCCGCCTGGCCGCCGAACCGTCGGTCGACACGTGGCGGCAGTGGAGTTACGACTGGGACGCCACCGCGGGAACCCATACGGTCCGCGCCCGCGCCACCGACGGCACCGGCACGGTTCAGACCGCGGAGGTCGCCGACGTTATTCCGGACGGGGCGAGCGGCTACCCCTCGCGGACGATCCGAGTCGGGTAGATGCGCGACCTGCGTCGGCGCGGCCGAGCGGGGGATACGAGGCCCGGCGCCGATCGGTTACGCGCACCGCAGCGAATACGGCGAGGTCCGCGTGGTGTACTGCCACGCGGACCTCGCCGTATTCGCTGCGCGCACCCTGTTCGGCGCGCCGACCGGGCTCAGCCGGGGATGCCGGCCTTCTCCGGTTCGGAACCCGCCTCGGCCTCCTGCTGTTTCTTCGCCGAGCTGCCGACGAACAAGGCCGAAGCCACCACACCGATCAGCAGGATCGCGCCGGGCAGGATCATCGCCTGCCCCAGGGCCGTGCTGAACTTGTCGAGGATCTGCTCGGGAATATGGCCCATTCCGGTGCCGCCGCCCTCGCCGAACTGTCCGCTGCCCAGACCCTGCGCGGACATGCGGGCCGAGACCAGCGCGCTGATCGCGGCGCTACCGAGTACCGAACCGACCTGCCGGGTGGTGTTGTAGACACCCGCGCCGGCGCCGGCCTGGTGGATCGGAAGGTTGCGGGTGGCGGTCGACGCCAGCGGCGCCCAGATGCAGGAGTTCGACAGTCCGGCGATGCCCGCGACCACCAGGAACAGCACGATCGAGCTGTCCGGCTTCATCAGTGCCGCGAAGCCGAAGACGGTCAGGGCGAACACCCCGAATCCGAGGGTGGGCAGAATGCGCGGCGGCATCCGGTCGGAGATCTTGCCGATGAACGGCGCGGTCAGACCGGTGACGATCGCCATCGGCGCGAAGACCAGCGCGGCGCGGGTAGGGGTGTATTCGCGCACGGCCTCCAGGTAGAAGTACGCCGGCACCATCAGCGAGGTGACCGCGGCGCCCATCGCGGCGATCGCGACGCTCGACATCGAGAAGTTGCGGTCGCGGAACAGGCTCAGCGGAACCAGCGGCTCGTCCTTGTTGCGCGCCTGGTTCACCACGAACAGACCCAGGACCACCAGTCCGGCGATGATCATCGTCCAGATCCAGACGTCCCAGTCCCGGGTGTTGCCCTCCTGAATGCCGAAGACCAGCAGGAACATGCCGACACCGCTGAGCACCACGCCCACGAAGTCGAACTTGTGCTGGTGGGTCTCCAGATTCGGCACCAGCCACATCGCCAGCGCGAACGCGACCACGCCGATCGGCACGTTGATGTAGAAGATCCAGTTCCAGCCCTGCCAGTCGACCAGCACGCCGCCGAGGATCGGGCCGACCAGTGTCGCGAGGCCGGCGACGCCGCCCCACAGCCCCATCGCCGCGCCGCGCTTGTCCGGCGGGAAGGTGCGGGTGATGACGGCCATGGTCTGCGGCGTCATCAGCGCCGCGCCCAGGCCCTGCACCGCGCGAGCCGCGATCAGCATCTCCACATTGGCCGATACCGCGCACCACAGCGAGGCCAGGGTGAAGACCGCGAGACCGGCCAGGTAGATGTTCTTCGGGCCGAAACGGTCACCGAGGCGGCCGGTGACCAGCAGCGGCACCGCGTAGGTGAGCAGATAGGCGCTGGTCACCCAGATGACTTTGTTGATGTCGGTATGCAGGTCCTGCATGATCGCCGGATTGGCCACCGCCACGATGGTCATATCCAGCAGGATCATGAAGAACCCGACGACCAGCGCGGTGAGCGCCAGCCACGGATTTCTTTGCGATGTCATAGATTTCGTTCCTGTTCCCGGCATCGATCGACTACGACGACCGATGGGTGGTTCGTATGAAGGTCTCGGGGCGCGCCACGTACCTGCGCCCGATCAGTGCTCGGCAGTGGTCGCACCGCCTTTCCGCAGCTCGGCGAGTACGTCGTCGGTCAGGGCCGCACCCCAGTCATGGCCGAGGTCACCGGTCTTCTCGGGGCAACGGGTTCCGCCCTCGTCGAATTCCAGCCACGGCAGCGAACCGTCGCGCAACTCCTCGATGAGACCGCGCAGCCACGTGACTTCGTGCCGCGCCAGTCCCACCAGATAGTCGATGACCATCCAGTACCGCCGGGGTACCTCGCGGGAGCGCGCCCATTCCCGGATGGCGTCGAGTTCGGTGATGTCGTTGTCCAGCCAGCCGATACGTTCGATGATCAGGGCGATCACCTCGTCGACCGGAAGGTTGTGTGCCTCCGCCAGGCCGATGGGGAAGATCGGATACTCACGAATCGGCTGACGGACGATATCGGCGATGCGGGTGCGCAGCGCCGCGGTACCGGCTTCGGTGATGCGGTAGGTGGTGCGTTCCGGCCGGTTGCCCGAACGCTCGGTACCCTCCGCCTGGACCAGTCCTTGTTCGGCCAGCCGGGTCACCGTGTGATAGAGCGAGCCGGGGCGAATCTTGAGCAGATTGTCCTTCCGGCGCTTGAGCAGCAGTTGATACATCTCGTACGGATGCATGCGGTCTTCTTCCAGCAGCGCCAGTACCGAGATCGCCAATGGCGTCAACGTGGCACCCGGCTGCTTGGACATCGGTCTCGACTCCCTTCGTCACTGCCGCCGCACACTACGCGGACGGCCCGACATGCTCCGGCTCAAATATTCCACGCCGAATATACGACGTGGAAGTGGGTCGGCACAAGATGGTTCCACTCATGACGACGATCGAACGAGCCCGGATGTGACACGAGAACGGCGCCCGAAACGGCGAACGCCGGACCGAACCGCTCCGCAGAGCGATCCGGCCCGGCGTCCGGGCGATACGACCTATTCGGTGGGGGCGAACGCCTCGTCGACGATCTCCTGCTGCTCCACCGCGTGCACCTTGGACGAACCCGAGGACGGGGCCGACATGGCACGGCGGGAGATACGGCGCAGCTTGTTGAACCGGTCCGGCAGGATCTCCGGCAGGTTCAACCCGAAGAACGGCCAGGCGCCCTGGTTGGCCGGCTCCTCCTGGACCCACGCCAGATCCGTGGCGTTGGGGTAGGTCGCGAGCTTCTCGTTGAGCCGGTAGGACGGGATCGGGTACAGCTGTTCGATGCGCACGATCGCGACGTCGTCACGGTTCTTCTTGGCCTTCTCGGCGACCAGCTCGTAGTAGAGCTTGCCGCTGGTCAGCAGGATCCGCTTGACCTTCGACCGGTCGCCGTCGCCGCTCTCGTAGGTCGGCTCCTCGAGCACCGAGCGGAACTTCGCGTCGGTGAAGTCCTCGACGTTGGAGACGACGGCCTTGTTGCGCAGCATCGACTTCGGGGTGAAGACGATCAGCGGACGGCGGATGCCGTCGAGCGCGTGCCGGCGCAGCAGGTGGAAGTAGTTCGACGGAGTGGAAGGCACCGCCACCGTCATCGAACCCTCGGCGCACAGCTGCAGGAACCGCTCGATGCGGCCGGAGGTGTGGTCGGGACCCTGACCCTCGTGACCGTGCGGCAGCAGCAACACGACCTCCGAGAGCTGACCCCACTTGGCCTCACCGGAGGAGATGAACTCGTCGATGATCGACTGCGCGCCGTTGACGAAGTCACCGAACTGCGCCTCCCAGAGGACCAGCGCGTCCGGGTTGCCCAGCGAGTAGCCGTATTCGAAACCGACGGCCGCGAACTCGCTCAGCGCCGAGTCGTGCACCGCGAACCAGCCCGGATTCTCGCTGCCGATGTTGTGCAGCGGGGTGTACTCGGCACCGGACTTGCGGTCGATGATCACCGAATGCCGCTGGGTGAACGTGCCGCGCCGGGAGTCCTGACCGGTCAAGCGCACCGCGCGGCCCTCATCGATCAGGGTGCCGAAGGCCAGCAGCTCGGCGAAGGCCCAGTCGATCTTGCCCTCGTAGGCCATCTCGCGACGGCGCTCCAGCACCGGTTTCACGCGCGGATGCACGCTGAAGCCGTCCGGCACACCCAGGAAGGCGTCGCCGATGCGCTGCAGTACCGACTTGTCGACCGCGGTGACGACGGTGCCCGGCACGGTCTGCTCCTCCTCGACCGATTCGCTCGGCTCCGGCGGATACTTCTCCAGCTCGCGGACCTCGTTGAACACCCGCTCCAGCTGGCCCTGGTAGTCGCGCAGGGCGTCCTCGGCCTCTTTCATCGAGATGTCGCCGCGGCCGATCAGGGCCTCGGTGTAGGACTTGCGGACGCTGCGCTTGGTGTCGATGACGTCGTACATGTACGGCTGGGTCATCGACGGGTCGTCGCCCTCGTTGTGGCCGCGACGGCGGTAGCAGATGAGGTCGATGACCACATCCTTGTGGAACTTCTCGCGGAAGTCGGTCGCCAGGCGCGCCACCCAGGTGCAGGCCTCGGGATCGTCGCCGTTGACGTGGAAGATCGGCGCGCCGATCGACTTGGCGATATCGGTCGAGTACTCGGTGGAGCGGCTGTTCTCCGGTGCGGTGGTGAAGCCGATCTGGTTGTTCACCACGATGTGCACCGTGCCGCCGACGCGGTAGCCGCGCAGGCCCGACATGTTCAGCGTCTCGGCGACCACACCCTGGCCGGCGAAGGCCGCGTCACCGTGCAGCATCAGCGGCACGACCGAGAAGGTGCGCGCCTCCTCGCCCTTGGTGACCAGGTCTTCCTTGGTGAGCAGATCCTGCTTCGCGCGGACCAGGCCCTCCAGCACCGGGTCGACCGCCTCGAGGTGCGACGGGTTGGCCGTCAGCGAGACCTCGATGTCGTTGTCGCCGAACATCTGGATGTAGGTGCCGTGTGCGCCGAGGTGGTACTTCACATCGCCCGAGCCGTGGGTGGCGGCCGGGTTCATGTTGCCCTCGAACTCGGTGAAGATCTGCGAGTACGGCTTGCCGACGATATTGGCCAGCACGTTCAGGCGGCCGCGGTGCGGCATGCCGATGACGACCTCGTCGAGCCCGTGCTCGGCGCACTGGTCGATGACGGCGTCCATCATCGGGATGGTCGACTCGGCGCCCTCCAGTGAGAAGCGCTTCTGGCCGACGTACTTGGTCTGCAGGAAGGTCTCGAACGCCTCGGCCGCGTTCAGCCGCGACAGGATGTACTTCTGCTGGGCGACGGTCGGCTTCTCGTGCTTCTGCTCGACCCGGTCCTGAATCCATTGCAGCTGTTCGGTTTCCAGGATGTGGGTGTACTCGACGCCGACGTGGCGGCAGTACGCGTCGCGCAGCACCGAGAGCACGTCGCGCAGCTTCATCCGCTCCTGGCCGTGGAAGCCCGCGACGTTGAATTCGCGGTCGAGGTCCCACAGGGTCAGTCCGTGCTGGGTGACGTCGAGGTCGGGGTGGCTGCGGAACTTGTCCTTCACCAGCCGCAGCGGGTCGGTGTCGGCCATCAGGTGGCCGCGACTGCGATACGCCGCGATCAGCTCCTGGACACGCACGCTCTTGTCGACGCCGCGCTCTTTGATGTCCTTGCGCCAGCGCACCGGCTCGTAGGGCACACCCATGCCGTGGAAGATCTCGTCGAAGAATTCGTCGGAGATCAGCAGGTTGTGGATGGTGCGCAGGAAATCACCCGACTCCGCGCCCTGGATGATGCGGTGGTCGTAGGTGGAGGTCAGCGTCATCAGCTTGCCGATACCGATCTCGGCGAGCTGCTGATCGCTCATGCCCTGGAATTCGGCCGGGTACTCCATGGCGCCCGCGCCGATGATCGCGCCCTGGCCGGGCATCAGCCGCGGCACCGAGTGGTTGGTGCCGATGGTTCCCGGGTTGGTCAGCGAGATGGTGACCCCGGTGAAGTCCTCGGTGGTGAGCTTGCCGTCGCGCGCCCGGCGCACGATGTCCTCGTAGGCGCTGTGGAACTGCGCGAACGACATCGTCTCGGTGTTCTTGATCGCCGCGACGACCAGGGTGCGGCTGCCGTCCTTGCCCGGTAGGTCGATCGCCAGGCCGAGGTTGGTGTGCGCGGGGGTGACCGAGTTCGGCTTGCCGTCGACCTCGGCGAAATGGCGGTTCATGTTCGGGAACGCCTTGACCGCTTGGACGATCGCGTAGCCGAGCAGATGGGTGAACGAGATCTTGCCACCGCGGGTACGGGCCAGATGGTTGTTGATGACCAGACGGTTGTCGATCATCAGCTTCGCCGGAATGGCGCGCACGCTGGTCGCGGTCGGGATGGTCAGCGACGACGACATGTTCTTGACGATCGCCGCGGCCGGGCCGCGCAGCACCTTCGACTCGTCGGCGGCCGGTTCGGCCGGAGCGGTCTTGGTGGGGGCGGCGTTGGAGGTCGGCGCCGGAGTGGTGCTGGCCTGCGGCTTGCTGCCGCGAGCCTGCGGCGGGGCGGCGGCGGCCGATGCGGCGGCGGTGGCCTTCGGTGCGGCCGGAGCCGTGGCGGCGGGTGCTGTCTCTTATACACATCTGACGCCGC
>NZ_PYHT01000018.1:0-145046 GCF_003023875.1 Nocardia sp. MDA0666 | reverse complement strand
GGATACTGATCGGTCTCGTGGGCTCGGAGATGTGTATAAGAGACAGGTGGGGATCGGCGCGGGAGGGAGGTTGACGTCGATGGGCTTCGGTGTGTAGTCCGGCCACTCGAATTCAGCGTTGTGCGGAACGTGCGGGACCGGCGTGATGTACGGCTTGCGCGGATCTCGGGGGCGCGGGTTCGTGGCGCCCGCACGATCGGGCTCACCACCGTCCTCGGACCCCTTCGGCTGGCTCCGATTACCTTCCGAAGCTTCGCCGGTTCCCGGCTTACCCGTCCGGTTGTCGTCCTCATTCGGCCGACTACGTGCCTCGCCGAGTACGCCGTCAGCATTACCGCGCTCACCACGCGCGCTGCCGACACCACCGTCGACACCGCCCGACACAACACGCCCACTCTCGACACCACTGTCGGCGCCACGCGGCTCACCGCGTCCCCTCTCGGCCGGACCGTCGGTACGTCGCGCCAAGCCGGGTCCATTTTCGGCACCCGCGCCGGCCGCGCCGGACTCCCGACGCTCACCGTCCGCAGCGAGGTTCGGTGGAGCAGCGTGGCCCATCGCATCTTTCGCGACGCCGGTCTGCTCGGCCCCGGCTTCTTCAGCCGCGGGATCGGCGATGGATTCCCGCTGGGTGCGATCCTGTCGCTGCGGGGCGGCAGCGGGGTTCCCGGGCGCGGACGGATTGCGGTCGGTATTCGAATTTGCCCTGCGCGGCGTGGTTTCGGGGCGCGAATGCGGCGGAGTCGCGTTGCCGGGCGGCGCTTCCAGGGGAGCGGCGAAGGCCCGGCCCTGGGCATCGACGGCCAGGCGGATGTAGCGGATCTCCACGTCCGGATGGGCCAGAGCCTGGGCCAGTTCGGGGTGGGTATCAGCGGCGGCATCGAGTTCGGCGTGGTGCGGAAACCCACCGGAACCGTCGGAGCGCAGGCCGACCACGATCACGATCGGATGGTCGCCGTCGATGATTCCGACCCGGTTCGTCACCGGCCGCGCACCCTGCGCCGCGAGGAAATCGGGTCCGGCCACATCGGTGATTCGCTCGGTGAGGGCGAAGACCCGGGTGCGTACCTCCTCGTAGGCTCGTGCAGCGCGCTCCCGCTCGCTGCCGGTGGCGGCGTCCCGTTCGGCGCGCAACAGCCCCAGGTCGTCGGCGAGACGGGCACGTTCGGTCGCCAGCCGCTCGACTTCGGTTCGGCCCGAGGTCAATTCGTGTGGTTCCATCGGCCCGGGCTGCCGCAGCGCGCCGTCGCCGGATGCCGGCCGGCCCTCACCCGGATGCGGCACCACCGCACCACCGGAATCCGAACCAGGGCGATCCGGGTGATCCGGTTTCGCACCGCTCGCACCCGTATCCCCCTCGTCCGGACCACGCTCGCCGGTATCGGGACGGCCCGTCCTGCTCTCGCCCGCACCGTCATCGAGGGCGGGCGGGGTCCGATTCGGCTCACCCGCCCGCTCATCGGGCCCGGCCGCGCCGAGGTCGTCCAATCGGCGGGTGAGATCGCCGCGCAGGCGCCGGAGGGTGTCGGGCAGTTGCCTCGGCTCGACCGCGGCTTCGGTTTCGCCGAGGCGTTCGGCCCAGACGAAGCGCTCGCCCGGGTCGGCGGCGTCGGCGAGTTGTTCCACGCGGCCGGCACGCAGCAGCAGATCCAGCAGCGGGTCTCGGGCACCGGGGGCGGGCAGGGCGCGCAGCGGACCCGCATCGCGCGCCGCCAATTCCTTCAGTGCCGCGACCGGATCACGCGGCAACCCCGGGAAGCGTTGCCGTGCACCGGTTTCGTCGAGAATCTCGGCGGCGCGGCGTTCGCGCGGGGAGAGCCACGACGGGTCGGGAGCGGGTGCGTCGACCGCGTACGGAATCCGCGACATCCGCAGTGTCTTGTCGCGGTCGTGCTCGGGCGCATCGGGCGGCAATTCGTCGGGATGGATGGGCACGCCGTCGCGGATCACGAGATGTCCGCTCAGGCGGCGCCGGTTGGTGTCCCAGTCGTAGCCGTGCCGGGCCGCTTCGAGGTCGGCGTCGTGCCAGGTGGCGTCGTCGTGGTCGGCGAGGTACTTGGCCTCGACGTAGGCGTCGTCGAGCAGCAGCAGGTCTTCGTTGTACGGCGTGGTCCGGCCGTCGCCGTCGCCTTCACCGGTGAGCCGCAGCCAGGCGTCGGCCACGTGCGGGAGCCGGTCGTAGGTCTTCTTGACCATCCGGCCCGTCGGATCGGCGTGGTCGCGCACCCACATCTCGTTGCGCATGAGGTGGTCCTTGACCAACTGGATGCGCTCGGTCAGTTCCGCACGGGTGAGTGGAGTGCCGTCCGGATGCCGCGCCAGGTTCAGCGCCTCCAGGCGGGCGCCGCCGGGATCGGCGGGGTCCAGCAGCGGATCACGGGCCCGGGTCAGCAGGTCGACGATCCGGTGCACATCCGCATTGCCGGCATCGTCGGCGAATCCTCCGATCACGCGATCGGCCCAGCGCTGCACCGCATCCCAGCGCGCGACATCACGGTCCTGACGCGGTGTGGACCACTCCACCCGGTCGCGGGGCGGCACGTGATCGGCGGCCGACCACGGTCGATGCGGCGGCTGCAGATCGATCCGCGGCCCGGCTCGCCAGCCCTTCCAGCCGCGGAACGAGCGCACGACCGGGATCTTGCGCAGCACCGGATGATCCGGATCGAACGCGCCGTCGGGCAGCCAGGTGGTGTGCCCGCGCACCCACTCCCCGATCTCCGGCCGACGCTGCAGCGGACCCAGCACCCACGGGTGTTTGCGAGCCATGTCGTAGAGCTGCACCCACCGCTTGCCGATGGTGTAGAGCGCGCCGTCGAGCGGCATGCCGTGATGGGCCTCTTCGTCCCAGCCCGGCGGCGGTTCCGGTTTCGGTCCGGGTCCCTGATGCCACCACAGTTCGGCGCGCCCGGCTTCGCTCAACGTCAGGATCTGCTCATAGCTCAGTTCCGGCCAGTGATCGGTGAGCAGCCGAAGTACCAACGGCTCCAACATGTTCTGGAACGGTTCGGCGCCGAGTGTGCCGCTGAACCCGTCCGGCATCTTCTCCTCGCGCTGCCGGTACGGGATGTGGGAGTTGTCCGTACCGCCGAAGGCCGCCCATCCCTTGGGCGGCAGCCGCCAGCCGTCGACCTCCTTCTGCCAGAATTTGTCCAGCTTGGTGCCGCGTGGCAATTCCGGCTGGTAGGCGCGGAAACCGCGGGCCCGGCCCTCTCTCGTGTCGTGCCACTGTCCGTCGGCGCCGCGCCAGCGCACCATCGTGTCGCCGGCGAACGGCAGAGTGTCCTCGCCCAGGCGGCCGTGCGCCGGCAGCCCCGTGCGCTCGATCTCCACCGGCGCCATGGTCTCGACCCGCGCGCGGATCTGACCGGCGCCGTCGCGATCGCCGCCGGCCAGCTCACCCGTGACCGTCAGCCGATCGATCGTGGTGGCCGGATCCTTCAGCAGCGGAGCCAGATCGGGATGCCGGGCAAGCGCATCCAGCAGCGGCGCGTCGAATCGATCGTCGGCGGGCCGGCGCGGACCGGCCGGATCGTCGGCGCGGACCGGCACGTCCGGATGATCGAATCCGGCCCGTCCGGCGACGACGATGAAGCGCGCCGGGCGGCCGCCGGTGCCGTCCTCATCGGGTGCACGACCGTGGTCCAACCACACGTTCTCGCTGATCCGGCGCAATGCCGGCGGCTCGTCCGTGCCCACCGCGGCCCGCCAGTGGTCGGCGACGGCATCGGGCCACGCACCGGTGAGCGCGACCCGCTCGTCGTTGAAGCGGTCGATCTGGTGTTCGGCGCGCTCCACCGCTTCCTCGGCGTCGGCCAGCCGGCGCAGGTTCTCCGGTGTGCGCTGCGCGGGGTCGTCGAGGAGTCTCGACAACTCATCCCTGATGCGGCGCAACGGTTTCGCGCGCTGCACCGCCGCGCGATGGTCGTCGGCCACACGGCCGAGTTCGTCGCGAACCGCCTCGGCCTGCGACGCGTCGTGGCGCGCGCCCCGCTGCTCCAGATCGTGGATCTCGCGGTCGATGGCGTCCAGCCGGTCCTCGAAATGGAACAGCCGGTCCAGCGCCTCGGCCAGTTTGTCCACGTGGTCGGTCTGTTCGCGCTCCTGCTCCGGATTGAGCTGCTCGTGCCGGGCGACGTCGGGACTGTCCGGGCCCGCGCTGTCGCTGACGTAGCGCCCGGTGTCCGCGCGCAACTGGCGCAGAGTTTCCGACCAGCGGTTGCGGCTCAGATCCACATCGCCGAACGGGTCGGCGCGATGGTCGACCTTGGTGCGCCAGAACTCGAGATCGGCTGCCACATGGGCACGTTCGCGCACCTTGGCGTCGAGTGCGGCCTGCGGGTCGGCCACCGGCGCGGTCTCCGCCGGGCGGGGGCCGTCCGCATGCGGCCCGGCGGATTCCGGCGCTAGCGGCTCGGTTCCGGTCCGCTGCGGCTGCTCGAGTTCGGCGGGCCGGCGGCCGGCCGTGTCGAGTTCCGGTGGCGGCTGGTGCATGTCGTCGATCCGAACGCGTCCGTCGGCATCCACGCGAATCTGCTGGAACACGAATTCGCCGTCGTCACCGAGCACTGCGCGGCGGACAGCGGGATCCAGGACATGATCCGGATTGGCGCCCGGCGCCACCACCACGAGCCGGTCGGGTGCGCCGTCGCCGCCCGGAACCAGCCGCGCCACTTCCGGTTTCTGATTCGCCGGGTCCACGGGGCGCCCGCCGGCGTCGAGCGGAATACCGTCGTGGCCGGCCAGGACATCGCGCGCCGCGAGTAGCGCCGCGTCGGCCGCCACCCGGTCACGCGCGGCCACCAACGTCTGATCGTGCACCCGCAACAGCCCCAGCAGGGCCTTGCCGAGCGATTCGGTCTCCTCGGCTCGCGCTTCCTCGGCGCGGCGGTCCTCGAAGAACTTCCGCAGATCGGCCCGTGGGATGTCCGCGCGGTTCCACAGTTCGTCGGCCCGCGCCCGGCGCTGGACGATCAGATCGCGCACCGCACCGGCCAGCTCGCGCGGGCGCATCCGCCACGCGTCGTCGATGCCCAGATGTTCGGCGAGCTGCACGATCTTGGCGAAGTTCTTGTCCACCTCATCGTTTCGCCGGCCCAGCTCCGCGCCGAGGTCGCGCAGTTGTCGCCGCAACGCCCGGGTGCTCGGCTCGTGTTCGTGGTCGCCGCCGGCGATCCAGTCACCGGGGCGGCGCGCCGGATCCGGCCGCGTGGCAACGGGTTCCGTCGACGCCGGATGGTGCTCACTCACCCAGATCCGGCCGTTGTGGTCCAGTTCGAGCCGGTAGTAGACGGCGTCGAACCCCTCGGCCGCGTGCCGGACCCGCTCCCGCGCGGGCAACCGGAGCTCCGGATCGCGGCCCGCGCCGACACCGACCCACCGGCCGCGCTCGCCCGGTGCGCCGTCCACCCGCATGTGGTTGGGGGCGTCGAAACGGAAGCGGCGATAGGAGACGCCGGAGATTCGCGGGCCGCGATCGTCGAAACCGGCTCGCAGCTGCAGCATTTCGCGTTCTGCGGCATGCTGGGCGGCGGCCCGGCGAGCGGATTCGTTCGCCGCCGCCGTGCGATACCGGTCCACCAGCTCGACGGTCGCGCGGCGCTGCCGCTCGGAGATGGGATCGCGATGGTCGTTCACCGCATCCCGGACCGCACGTTGCAGTTCCGGTCGCGACAGCCCGTCCGGATCGACGCCGAATTCGCGGGCGAGCCGCTCGAGCCGGCCCAGGTCGACGGTGCGCCGATCGTTGAGTTCGATGGACAGTTCGGCACGCCGCTGGGCCGGCGGTGCCAGCCGATCGCGGATCGCATCGGCGACCTGATGGTCGGACGGCAGCGCCACACCCAGGCGCGCGGCGCGCCGATCCACCTCGAGCCGGGGCGCCCCGCGGTCGAGATCGCGCAGCAGATCACGCAATTCGCCGCGGATCGCCGGCGCGGTGCCGGGGGCATCGGCGGTGCGGGCGATCGTCTCGCGCAGGATCTCGCGCCGCATCTCCTCCGGCCGCAAGCCGAGATCATGAGCACGCGCGGTCATTCGCGTCCAGGCGCGGGCCCGCGTGGCACCGGCATCCGCCAGATCCCGCAGCGCCTTACGCAAGGCACGCGTCACCGGACGATGCTCCCGCTGCGGACCGGTCTGGTCCCACGCCTCACGCGCGGGCCGCTCGCCACCGTGCGGCGCGGGCGGGTCCGACTGGTGCGGGAGCGGCAAGGTGGCCGAAGCCTGTTGCACCGGCAGGGTTTCGGAGCTGTCACCCCCGTTCTGCGGCGGGCTGCCGTCGTCGGAACCTCCACCCGTCGGAGGCTTACCACCGGGGCCGCCATCGGTCCCACCACCGGCCGCATCGGGTGCGGGTTTCGCACCTGGTTCGGTCTCGGCCTGTGGTGCCGCGCCGCCGGGCCGGTCGCCGCCGGGCTTCGCAGGCGAGCCACCCGTGCCGTCGCCACCGGAATCGGCACCCGGCTCCTCGCCCTCGTCTCCGCGTTCGGTGGCGGACCGCTCGTCGACAGTCGGCAATTGCTGCTCATCAGGTTTCGCGACAGATTCGTCACCAGCCGCCTGTGCGCGCTGCGGGTTCGCGGCCCGCAGTTGCCGTTCCTCGATCCGGGCAGCTTGGTAGTCCCGGGCGGCGCGCATCATCTCGCGGCGCAGGCGGTACAGCTCGTTCAGCCGCTGCTGGGCCCGATCGCGGGCGGCGGCCCACTGGTCCGGACGCAGATCGTTGCGGGCGATGGTGGCCTGATGGTCGGCCGACTCCTCCTCGATCCGGCGGAGGATCGCCGCCTCCAGATCGCGCGTATTGCCGTGATCGGGGAGGCCGAGTTCTCCTGCGATCCGGCGCAACTCGTTGTGCGCGGCAACCTGCCGGGCGAGCGCCGCGTCGATCGGATCAGGTTGTTGTGGGCCTTCGACTCTCGCCGTTCGGTGAGGCGATTCCCCGCCGGCATTCTCTTCCGGCGACGGTTCGGCCGATGCCGCCTCCGGTTTCGGCGCGGGCGCAGTCTCTTCCGGCTTCGCTTGTGCGTCGTCATCCGTCTTCGGTGTGGGCTCACCGTCGGTCACCTGCTTCGGCGCGGCGACGTCTCCAGGCCCCGGCTCGTCGGCGTCCGACTTTCGAGCCGCAGCGTCTCCGCCTTCCTCCGGCATTGTCGTCGGTGTGCCCAATTCGGGTTCGGACGCAACATGTTTCGGCTCGTCGCGCGCCGGCGGAGGAGGCGGTTCGGTGGGCCCGAGGTGGTCGCCGACGATCGTCCATAGCCAGTCGGCGTGCTCGGCGGCTTGCCGCGCCTCCCATTCCGCTTGATCGGCGCGCATCCGAGCGGCCCAGGACCGGGCGCCCTCGGGACCGTCCGGATCGCGCGCGACCATCTCGTCGGCGAGTTCGCGCATGCGCACGGCATGCCGGCCCGCCATGCGCGCGTCCCAGCTCGCATTCTCCGCGCGCATCCGCATGCCCCACTCGGTAGGTGATTCGATACGCGGAGGTGCGGTGGCACCGGAATCGGCACCGTCGGGGTCCCCGCCCTCTGGCTCCGGCGGTTGCGCCCCCTCACCCGGTGAACCGGGCGGCTTCGACGGAGGTCCTTGCGGCGGAGTGGCGGCCGCGCCGTCATCCCCGTCGTCGCCTTCGGACAGCTCCACATCGCGTTCCACGGCGGCGCGCAGTTCCGCGTCCAGATCCGCGACCCGCACATCGTTGTCGTGGAATCTGCGTGTCGCCTCGAACAGCGCGTCGTGCCTGCGCGAGAACTCCTCGAACCGCCGTCGATAGTCGGCGAGATTCTCACCCCGGACGGTGCGTGAACCGAGTTCGCCGAACAGATCGTGCAGGGCCGAGCCATCTTTCAGGTCGTCGGACAGCAATTCCTCCGGCGTGACGCGGAGTTCGTGGGCATGGCCCTCGATATAGCTGCGGGCCCGTTCGCGCTCGGTCCACGCCGCCGCCCATTCCCGGCTGATCCGATCGATGGTCGCCTGCCGGTTCTCCGGCAGGTCGGCGACGGCCTGGTGGTAGCGGTCGTTCAGTTCCGCCAGCGCCCGCAGATCGGCGGCCCGCTGCCGCACCTCGTCGCGCAGTTCGCGCTGCACCTGCTCCCGCTGCGCCGGGGTGAGCCGCTCGTGCTTCTCGATCTTGCCGTCGCGGTAGGCCTCGTAGGCCCGCACATACTGTTCCGGCGTGGCGTCGGTGAGGTCGTGGCCGAGCAGCCGGGCCCAATCGCGATTGGGCCGTGATCCGGACGCGACCGGCTGATCCGGGTCGGGCGTGCCGAACAGCCGCTGCCCGTCGCCGATGATCTCCCGCAGGTGGGGCAGCGCCTCCGGATCGTGCATCGGCACTTCACCGTCGAATACCCGCGGGTCCGTCGTGGGGTCGAAACGCAATCCGTTCGTGAACGGGTCCGTGTCCGCGAGGGTCCGGATGAAATCCGCGAGCGCCGCGGCGGTGCCGGGGTCGCGGAGCCGCCCGCGGATCAGCGAGGTCAGCTCACCGGGGTCGATTCCCTGCGGATTCCGCTGATGGTCGAGTTCCTTCGAGTACTTCTTCGGGAACACGTCCTCCGGTTCGCCGCCCAGTGCCCGCACGAGGTTGTCGCGGGCCTCGACCAGGTGAGCCGGCTCCTCGCCGCGCCCCTTCAGATAGCTCGCCAGTTTGTCGTAGTACTTGACCAGCTGCTCGACCTGCTGTTTGCGCAGTGCGTTGCGGGTGCCGCGGTCGGCGATCGAGTCGGCGACCCGCTCCGGTGTCGCGTGTTGCGTGTCGTCGATACCGCTGGTCTGCGCGAGCCGGTCGCGCGCGTTGGCCAGATCGTGGAAGGTCTCGATGGCGTCGCTGCTGCGCGCGTGGTCGAGCAGCGCCTCGATCTGGAGGGCGCGCAGGTCGTTGGCGCGAAGTTCGTGTTCGATGAGTTCGGGTGTGATCCGGTCGGGGTCCAGGCCGAGCTCGTGCGCGAGATCGTCTCGCACGGAACGGATTTGCTCCGGTGTGCGGGCGTGCCGCGCGACCGGGGCCGGCTCGGCGGGCGGCTGGGTGACGTGCCAGTTGCCGTCGGCGTCGCGGACCAGCAGTCCGTCCAGATGCCGGCCCTCGACGTCCACCGAGATCGCCCGTCCCTCGATATCGCCGAGGTGGCGGATGTGCGCCTGATTGTTCGCGTCGACGACGACGGTCCACTTCTCCGCCCGCACCTCACCGTTGTTGAGGCGCGCGGCGAGCCCGGGATGGCGATCGAGCGCGCCGGCGAGCGTCTGTTCGTGGTCGCCGTGCACGTCGAGGATCACCAACCGGCCCGGCTCACCCGGCCGCTCCGGCGGCAACTCCCGGACATCGTTGGCGGGGAAGCGTTCCCGGAATTGCGCGACCCGGTCGGCGAAATCGCGGATCTCCCCGGCTCGTTCGTGTACGCCGTCGCGCAGGTCGTTCAATGCGCGGTCGAGCTGATCCGGTTCCAGCCGGGACAGTTCGGCGGCGAGCAGGTCGGCCCAGGTCGCGCGTTCGTCGCGAATCTGGTCGCGCCGCAGCGCGTTCTCGAAATACGTCCGCAGGCCCTGGTCGCGGCCCGACTCGTCGTCGGGGTCGTATTCGATGCGCTCGTCCGGGTTCTCGACGTTCAGCACGTCGAAGTCGCGGCCCGATTCGGCGCCGTTGTTCACGCCACGCCAGTTCAGCAGGCCGGGATCGGCACCCTGGGCGATGATCACTTCCTTGAGGAAGCGCCCGAGCGGATTGTGGTCGGTGATCGACTGCGGTCGGTACGGGATATCGGCGTGTTCGGCGTTGTAGCGATGTGCCGCGTCGCGCAGGGCTTCGATGACGGCGGCCCGGCGTAGATTCTGGTATCCGGCGGTATCGAGTGCGCGGCGCAGCGTTTCCGGACTGATATCGGACAGATCGACGCCCAGACGATCGGCGGCGGCACGCAAATCGTCGGCGGGATTGCCCTGCGGCGCTTCGGGTTCGCCGAGTTGCGGCGCGGCACGGCCGGGTAGGTCGTGCGGCTGCGATTCGTCGACCAGATCGCCGAGGCCGATATCGCGCAGATACTTGTGCATCGCCGCGACCTCGGCCGGGTCCGCGTCCTCGTTCCAGTACGCGTACTCCCGCCCGTCGCGGGCGTGCATCGGAATGTGTTCGCCCGCTTGCAGATCCATCCGAGCGGTGAGGTGGTTCAGCAACGGCGCGTGCTCACGGTTGATCCAGAGCGTGAACGACTCCTTCAGCAACCGCGCGTAATTGATGCTGATGTCGTGGTCGCCGAGGGTCTCGAGCGCATGGATATCGAACAGATGCCCGAAATCCTCGGTCATCTCGGTCTGATATTTGCCGTCCTGACCACTGCCCGACGGGTATTTCGGATAGTGCCCCTCGTACCCGCCGGTGAACCGCTGCCACAGCGAACGCAGCCGGCCGGGCTTCGCCGGCTCGACCTCACCGCCGGCCGCCTGCTCGCCTTCCCGGACCGGCTCCACGGACTCGACCCGCCACCGCCCGCCGCCGTCGGCGACCAACCGCAACCGCACGTGCTCACCGTCGACGGACACGACGACCTCAGCTCGCCGCGGTGGCTCACCGGGGGCCGCACCCGGCGTAGGCGTCTCGCCGGGCGGACGACCCGCACCGCCGGCACCGTCGGGCAACTCCGGACTGTCCACGTGCGGTGCGCCGTCGACCCGTTCGGGATGCCGGAAAAGTACTGTGACGCCGGTGTTCTCGCCCAACCGTCCTTCGAGCCCGGAATCGCCCGGCAGATCCGGATCCCCGAAGGTGACCTCGGTGTAGCCCAGCTCCTCGGCGAGGGTACCGGTGAAGGTCCGGCGCGCGGCCTCCTCCGGCGTGAGCCCCTCCTGCACTCCCGCGTTGAAACTGTCCAGATTGTCGGTGAGCGCCCCGCCGTCGAACCATTCGGCCTGGATCGCCTCGACGCGGTCGCCGAGTTCGTTCATCAGATCCCGGAACATCTCGCGCCCGGACGGGGTATCGGGGCCCACACGCACCTCGACGTGCAGCACGCCGCTCTCGGTCACCCACCCCTTGATGCCGTAAGCGGTGTCGCCGCCGTAGTGGTTGGCATAGCCTGTGCTGCCCCCGTCGCGCGGCTCGGGCGGACCGGCCGGCGGGCGAGGCGACTGCCCGGTGGGCGCATCCTCGCGGGGCGGATGCGCGGAATCCCATGCTTCGCCGTAACCGTGCGCGTAACTCGCACCGCCGTCGGGCGCGTGATCGCCCATGGCCGGGCGGATCGCGTCGACGCCGGCCTGGTTCGCGATCCGGTCCAGTTCGGCGGCCCGCGTCGTCGCATCGCCCGGCAGATCGTCCCGCGTGGCCGCCCGTTCGCGAGCCGCGGTGAACGCGTCGCGGTAGATCCGCTCGAGCGGGCTGGTCGCGATGTCGTGGCCCGCCGCGCGCAGCTGCGCGAGCGCGTTGTATTCCATTGCGTGCGCGTCGGTTTCCTCGTCCAGCATGTGCGAGACGTAGTCGTCCCGCGACATCCGGTCGCGGTCGAGCACACCGTCGCCGGTGCTGCGCTCGTGCGCCCGCTCGGCATGGATGGCGGCATGCACCAGGGCGGCCATCTGCTCGCCGTCGGTGCCGCCGATGTCGAGGGTGAGCCGGTTGCGGGCGGGCTCGTAGCGATCACCGCCGCCGGAGTCGTGTTCGATGGTCACGCCCCGCGCGTGCAGGGTGTCGACCGCCCAGGCGCCCACCGGCACCTCCGCCAGCTTCCGCCGCAGTTCGCCGATGATCGCCTCGGACGCCTGGGCCGCGAGGTCCTGCGGGTCCACGGGTTCGGCCGGTTCGTCCCGAGCGGGCCCCGGCTGGTCGACCCGCTCGTAGCGGATCTCGCCGTTGTGACGGGTATCGACGTTCAGGTGTTCGGCCTCGGCACCCGGGCGGGCCAGTCGCTCCACGATCTCGGGCGGTGCCGCCCGCATGACCCGCTCGTGATCGCCGGGCGCCGCGGCGACCATGATCCGTTCCGGCTCACCGGGGATCACCGCGAAGTGATCGCCGACCAATTCCGCACCCGGGGCGTCTGCGATCATGTCGCCGAGCAGCCGCCGCGCGACGTCCGCCGCGGCGCTCGCCCGCAGCCGGTCGACCTCGGCGAGGGCGTTGTGATGGCGATCGACGAGATCCGACATCCGCCGCAGATCGTGGGCCAGCCGCCGCAACTCGGCGCGGCGCTCGGGCGGCAGCCCGTCGCGCCCGAGTTCGCGGCCGATAGTGCGCAGCTGATCGGAGATCAAGTGCTGCAACATATCCCGGCGCATCGTCGGGTCGTATGGAATGCGATCGGCCACCCGATCGGCGACGTGGGCCAGCTCCTGCTCATGCTCGTTCAACCGCACGGTGGCGATATGCCGTTCGAGAGCGGCCGAGCGGATACGGTCGCGGACCACCGGATCGTCCGGCACGTAGCGGATGCTCCGATCGGCCGGCGTGCGGGCGCCGTCGTGCGCGCGATCCCAGATATCGCGGTAGTGATCGGCGTAGGTCCGGCCGCTGTCGTTGGGCGGGATATGTTCGAGGTAGTTGCGCAGATGATCGACCGCCACCTCGTGCGCGATCTCGTGCGCTCCCGGGCCCTCGAGTCCGTGCAACGCGCGCTCGTAGGCCTGGCGATAGGCGACCTCGGCAGGATGTTCGGCGATGTCGTAGCCGAGTTCGCGCAACTCCGCCGCCAACTGGAATCGGCGTCCGGAGGCCATCGCCTCCTCGTGCACCATCTCGCGCACATAGTCGTCGCGCGAGAGCTCGAGAGGCCGATCGGCGGGCGATTCGCCGTTGAGATACCGCTCGGCGTGCACGCTCTCGTGCGCGAGAGTGAGTGCCTGAGCGATCTGGCCGCGTCCCTCGGCGTACAGAACCGCCGTGATGTCGCGGCGCCGGAACGACCCGGATCTGCCGTCGCTGTGCGACCCCTGATCGATGTGCTCCCGGTAACGGCGGTCGGTGAGTTCGCCGAGAATCCTTCTGCCGGTGGGTGTTCGAAGCAGCAGTTCGTGGACGCGGCCGACATTGTCGTCGAGCGCCTGCCGAATCCGCACAGCGGACGGATCCTGCTGTCGCGCAAGGGCTTCGCGGTGTTCCGGGGTGAGCGGATGGATGGGGCGGCCACGGTGGTCGAACAGGATCATGTGGGTGTCGTGCAGATCCGCAGGCACGCTCGCCGGGTGGTCGGTCACCACCCCGGTACTCGGATCGCGCACCACGATCCGCCCGCCGCCCTCGTGGACCATCACGTAGGCGTGCGCACCGACGACTCGGCGGCCCGGACCGGCGTGATAACCGTCAACCACCAGGGCCGACGCACCCTTGCGCATCCGCGAGAGACGCCGCGCGATCGCGTCGTGGTCGCCGACCTTCACCATCCGCCCACCGGCGTCCGCCTGTACCTCCGCGGCGGTCATACCCTCCGGCCCGACCGCCCGCTCGGGCAGCCGGATCGTCTTGCTGCCGGTGAGATCGCGAATCAGCTTCAGCGCCAATTCGGCACAGCGACCGCGGGTCGACTCCGGACGAGCGGTGGCCGGTTTCGCCGCTTCGGGTGCACCGGTGTGATCGGGCTGCTCGCTCCGCCCGGACCGCACCGGCTGATGATCACCGACCTGCGCCGGCATCGGCGGGGCACCCGGCACCAGCTGATCTTCGGGCCGGTCGCGGTCCGCGTCGTCGCGGTCGTGCCGGGCGCCGTCTTCGCCGGACTCGTCGCGGACCGGTTTGCGCACCGTACCGTCGTGGTTCGTATCGGCCGCCGGCCGCCGTCGCGGTCCGTCCGGTTCAGTCGATTTCTCCTGCGTGCCATCATGTTCCGCGTGCGAGTTGTCGGAGTGGGACCGGTCTCGCGCCGGATCGCCGGTGTCGTCGCGCGGTGTGCCCGCGGCGTCGTCGGCCGTATCGTGTCGCACCCCCGGCTCGTCCGTGCGGTTCGACGCGCCCGCATCCGCATCGGGGGGTGCGGCCGCATCGGCGTCGCGGGTTGCTGACGAGTGGGCGTCGCGGGGAACGGCGGTATCCGCATCCCGAGGGACCGACGAGTCGGCGTCGCGGGCGGTAACGGACTCGTCTGCGCTTCGTCCGGCCTGGTCGGACTCGCGGGACGGCACACGCTCGTCGTGCGGGAGCGAATCACGCGGACCGGCATGTTCGGCATCCCTCGGCCCGGCATGCTCGGACACTCGAGGCTCGGCGCTGTCGGTGTCGCGCGGGCTGGATGTGTCGGTATCACGCCGCTCGGGGTCCCGTTGCGCGGGCTCGGCCGTATCGCGCGGATCTTCGCCGTCTCTGCGCAGGGTATCGGCAGACTGCTCCGCCGGATCGTCGGAACGCGCGGTCCGATCACCCTGTGCCGCATCCCGATCGCCGGACTCCGGTTCGTCGGCACGAGGCGCTCCGGGCTCGTCACCCACGGTCGTCTCGTCCCGCGGCCCGGCCTCGTCCCGCGGCGCGGCCTCGTTACGCGGCGCGGCCTCGTTACGCGTCCCGGGTTCGTCACGCGTCCCGACCTCGTCGCGTGTTCCGACCTCGTCACGCGTCCCGGCCGCTTCAGGATCGTGGAGTGGCGTGGACTCGTGGTCGCCGTCTCTGATCTCGTCGCGGGCGGCTGCTCGCTCGGGCCTCTGTGCGACGGGCTGATCGGATTTGGTTGGCGTGCGGGTGGTTTCGGGGCGTTCGCCCGCACCGCGCGCCGGTTCGGTACCGCGTCCCTGTTCGGTACGCGGTCCGGCACCGGCGCGGTCCCGTGGCTGGGCGGTCTCGCCACGGTCTCGCGGCTGGGGGGCTTCTCCGCGGTCTCGCGGCTGGGCGGTGTCCGCGCGGTCCGGTTTGGCGGTGATCCGCTCGCCATCGCTCGCACCGGCTCGGCTCGCGGCGCGCGGGCCCTCGGAGTCGCCGACCTTGGCCTGGACGCGCGGATCGGCGGCGGGGCGGGCCGCGGACGCGTCGGCGGCACCGGCTCTGCCCTGTGGCCGGGCGTCGGTGGCGGAACCTCGGCCGAGATCGGAGGCGGCGCGGCCGTCGGTGGCGGTTCGGGCGTCCGGAGCGCGAACCTCGCCGGTCCGGGGAGTCTCGGTACCGCCGGACGCGGGTCCGCGGGCGTCGATCGGCGAGGCGCCGGAAGCGGAAGTGGATCCCGTCGATGTGCCGGCTGTCGCGCTCGAACCTGTCGACGCTCCGGGTGCGGATGCGCTCGGACCCGACGACGCGCTCGGGCCGGAAGAGGCGGCAGGACCCGACGCAGCGGCGGGATTCGCCGACTCGGCCGGGCCGGACGAGGCGGAAGGGCCGGCCGCCGCACCAGCTTCGCTCGGGGCAGAGGTGGCGCCCGACGCATGGGATGCCGATTCCGAACCGGGTGTCGTTGCCGGAGCGGCGGTTTCGTGCGGGCCGCCGCCGCTCAACGAGGCAGTGGTGTCCGCGGTCGTGGAGTCGTGTGCGCCGCCAGGCACCTCGTTGCGGGCCGGCGGAGTGGGAGAGGAGTCGGATACCGGACCGCTGGATGTCGCGGATTCGGACGGCGAACTGGACCCCTCCGACCCGGAACGCTCCGCCGGAGTTGACGGGCCGCTCTCGGTGGTTTCCGAACGATTCTGTGGCACAGTCTGTTCCGGCGTACCACCGGAATCGGTCACTGGCCGTTCATGGGTGCCCGCCATCGTGGTCGGCGCACCCGCGTGACTGTCGTGACCATTGGTCACCGGCCCGCCGCGCACGGGCCCGGAAGATCCCCGCTCGCCGCCCGTACCGGCAGTCGAATCCCCGTGCGGTACAGGAGCGTTGCCGTTGGCGAGATCGACGTGCGCGTTCGGCACGGTGCCGTCGTGGGTGAAGCCGTGCAGGTCCCCGATATTGCCCAGATCCGCGCGCGGCGCGTTCAGCTTCCAGAACGGTGAATTCTCGAAATGACTGTGCGCGAAGTTGTGATTCAGCGCCGACGCCCCGCCGGTTATCGCACCGGCGCTGAACATGCGCCAATCGACGTGGGTGTTCTTCAGGTTCTTCAGCGCGGTATCCAGGTCACCGTGTGCCAGATCGGAGGCGAACTGCCAGCCGACCGAGCCGCCGAAGGCCGCCACCGAGTTGACCAGGCCCGATCCGGCACCGATTCCCGCGCGGGTCAGATTGACGCCCCATTTCGAGGTGACGTCGCCGACCTCGTTACGGAAGGCGTTGCCGAACTTCTTGCCCATCGCCTCACCGAAGGCGCCACCGGCCGCGCCACCGACACCGGCGGCGAAGGTGGTGACCTCGAGCTGCTGCCAGTCGATGCTCTTGCGGTGCCCCTCCCACACCTGCCACTGCTGCACCGCGAAATCCTGAATCGCCCCGAGGGCCGCGTTCAGCAGCACATGCCGGAACATGAAGCGCACCAACGCGTTCTCGGCCAGCCGACCCGCCCAGCCCGCCATCGCGTCGAGCATCCGGCGCATCATCATCCGCACCGCGACGCGGGTCGCCACGATGATGCCGGCTTCCTCCGCGGGAGCGGTCGGCGGGAAGATCCACACCGCGGCGATATCGGCGGCGGTGATCACCAGCGTCGAATAGAACATCAGCTTGGTGTATTCGATCTGCGTACCGCCGCCGTAGACCGAATCCCCGACCTGATCGAAGTATCCCGCCAGCGCCTCCAGCGAATCCTTGCCGTGGCGCATGCTGTCGAATGTGTCGATCATCTGCTGCTGGCCGTCGCCGGACGGATAGGCGGCCAGCGTCGCGGACTTGGCGTCGTCCATCAGGCTCAGGATTTCGCGCAGCTCGCCGGCGGCGGTGTGCCAGTCGCCCGCCAGCGCCCACATATCGTCTTCGTTGCCGTGCGGCCATTCCATTCCGATGGCCGCACCCAGCCACTCGAGCCAGCTGGGAAACTCGATCATGCGCCGTTACCCCGGGTCACCAACTGGAGTCGGTGACCCGGCGTTCCGGTTCGACCGGATAGGTCTCCGCATCCGCGAACCGGAGCTCGTCCTCGCCGTAGGCGGCCGTGCGTTCCGGCGAATCCGGCGGCGCCAGTGAGGGTTCCGGTGCCGTCGGCAGCCGCACATCCGGCATGCCCTCGATCAGATCCGTGAGTTTGGGCAACCGGGCCCGGCGTTCCCGCAGAGGCGCCATCAATTCGCGATGCCGCTGTGCCAGGTTCTTCGATGCCTGCTGGGCCGCCTCGGTCACCGCCCGGGCGATCTCGGAAAAACTCAGATCCTCGATCCCGGCGCCGAATTTGGTCTCGATGACGGTGCCGTCGGCATTCACGCTGACCGTGACCCGGTTCTTGCGCACCGACGCGGTACCGGTCAATTCCGCACGGTCACGCTGAATTTCGGCGATCACCCGCAGTTGCTGTTGGGCCTCGCCGATGATCCCCGCCAGCTCGGCCTTCATATGCTCGTTCGTCATGGGCGATCGATCCGCAGCCGCTCGATCACTGGAAGCCGTAGGTGTTGCCGTGCTCCATGGTCTCCAGATAGGTGGCGCTGTCGTTCTGGCCGTCGGAGAACTTCTGGAAGGCGGTGGAGAAGTTCCGCGCGCCGGTGACCATGTTGTCGTGCGCGGCGAGGTAGCCGTCGCCACTGCCGGTGCCCGCGAACTGCTTGCCCAGACTGTCGTCCCCCCAGCAGTTTCCGTACGCGGTGGTCTTGCCCTGCAATCTCGTCAGCACCTGTTCGATGTGGTCGCGCACATCCTGCGTCTTGCCGGCGGCCGTGCGGAGTTTCGCCACCTCGACCTCGATCTCGTCCGCCATCGTCCGTCCCTCCATCGCACTGCCGGCCGGCGCCCGTCGACGCTGGACTTCGACGATGGCAGTCGCGGGAAAATCGTCAGTGGCGCCGACGTGAACACCCGGTGGCCGGTCCCGGAAGCCACCACGAAACCCGTCTCCGCGGCCGGTATCCGATGATGGAGGGCATGCGAATCCTGGTACAGCGCGTCAGCTCGGCCCGGGTCACGGTCGACGACGAGGTGGTGGGACAGATCGACCCGCCCGCGATGGGCGTGCCGCACGGCCTGCTCGCCCTCGTGGGTGTCACCGGCACCGACACCGCCGCACTCGCGAAGACTCTGGCGGACAAGCTTTTTCGTCTGCGCATTCTGGACGGTGAGCGCTCGGCCGCCGATCTCGGTGCACCGATTCTGGTGGTCAGCCAGTTCACCCTCTACGCCGACACCACGAAGGGCCGCCGGCCCTCCTGGTCGGCCGCGGCGCCCGGATCGGTCGCCGAACCGCTGGTCGAAGAATTCGCCGCCGCACTGCGCGACCTCGGCGCCACCGTCGCGACCGGCCGCTTCGGCGCGCACATGCAGGTGTCGCTGGTGAACGACGGGCCGGTCACGCTGCTGCTCGAGGCGTGAGCGGCGCGCTCACTCGTCCACCTCCTGATAGTCGTTCATCCGCTGCACGATGTGTTCGGCCTCGGTATCGATCCAGTCGATCAGCCCCGCCGAACCCATCCCCACGGCTACCGGCGCCGGTTCCTCCAGCGGAATCACGTAGCGGCCGTCGCCGGGCAGATCCCGCCACAGCCGGGCGACCGAGATGCGGCCACGCGGACCGAATTTCGATCTGCCCTGCGTCAATCGGACGGTGCCGGTGTGAGTCGCGGGAATGTCGAAGAAGGCCGCGCTGCTGAGGCCGCGGTAATCGTCATCGTCGTCGGCGACCATGGAACCGCCGCCCCAGGGCCGGCCCGCGCTCTCGCCGATCTCGATCTCGATCGGCCCACGCCGTCCCGGTTCGGCCGCCGGCAGCAGACCGACGACGGTCTCACCGAGCGCCCGCGGATCACAGGCGGTAATGGTGAAACCTTCGGCATGCTCGAGGGTTTCACCCGGCAATTGGACGACCACGAACCCACGGGAACCGAGCCGCCCGGCGTAGAAGCGCACCCGCTTGGCCGGATTATCGAAATCCGAGTCCTCCCATGCCTCCCCGCCGACCAGCACCTCCGGCAGCACCATGGTGTCCACGATCGCTTCGAAGGCACTGTCGCCGCGGCTCTCCAATTCCGCTCGGGTGCGGCGCCATTCGCGTTCGTAGTCGTCCAGATATGGAATGCGGCTGGTGATGCTGAACATCGACGGCACCAGACCGAAGAATCGAGTGTCGCACAACACCTTGAATTCCAGGTCCGTCAGAGTCCACCTGTTCACATGTCCTCGTTCATGGTTCGATCACCGGCTTGACCCGGAACGGGGTGTCGCCCATCGCGTCGTCCAGCCAGTCCGTGGAGGTCAGATACTTCGGCCGCCGGTGCTGGCCCTGCGGTCCGGAATTGCCCGCACTCGAGGCCGGGGTCCCCGCCATACCGGGCTGACCGGGTTGTCCGGGCTGGCCGGCCTGCTGCTCGTACGAATCATGCTGCCCCGCACCGTAGGAGGAGACGTCCGCCGGCAGCGATGCGCGCGGGAACTTGTCCGGTTGCCGCGGTTGGTCGAGTTGCCTTGGCGGCGTGACATCGTCGGGCCCGGTACCGTCGCCGACCCCACCGTCTGCTCCCCCGCCGGCATCGGCGCCTGCGCCACCGGCGCTGTCGCCTCCACCACCGGGATCCAGCTGTGCCGCGATATCCGACAGTCCCTCCATCCCCGGCGTGTGGCTGAGGTCGCGCAGCCGTTCCGCCAGCGAGTGCAGCGGATCGGTGGCGCCCGTGCCCGACAACAGTTGATCCAGACCGGGAATGCCCGAGAGCAGATGACTCAGATCCGGATTGCCGGACAGCAGCTGATCCAACCCTGTGGAGCCCGACACCAACTGGTCCAGACCGGGGATACCGGCCAGGAGATGACTCAGATCCGGATTGCTCGCCAGCAACTGGTCGAATCCGGGAATGCCGGACAGCAGTTGCCCTAGGCCGGTGAGGCTGTCGTGGGCGGTCTGCCCGAGCTGGTTCAGCGCCTGTTCGCCGCCCGAGAGCAGCGATTCGAGCGGGTTGGAGCTGCCCGCGGTCCCGCCGAGCAGCGATTCGAGCGGGTTCGTAGCACCTGTCCCACCGAGCAGCGATTCCAGCGGATTCGCACTTCCCGTCGTCGCGGAATCGCCGAAGGACGGCACCGTCTGCCCGAGGCTGTCGCCGGTGGTACCGGTTCCGGCTTCCGTATTCTGTTCTCCCGCAAGCCCGGACAGGAGATCGTCGAGCGACGGCAGTTGCTGTTGGCCGTTCTTGGCCGCGCCGGCCCCCGATTGCTGCGTCTTGCCGAGATTCGACGGAATCGTCGACGAACCCGTCCCCGAGGTGGATCCGGTACCGGTCGACGAACCGGTGCCACTGCCGCTGGGTCCCGAATACGGTGTGCTGCTGGGACCGGAACTGCCGCCGGAGGATCCACCGGTGTCACCGAGTCCGGCGGAATTGAGCAGGTCGCTCAGATTCGGGAGTTGCTGATTCGACTCGCCGCTACCCGGCATGCTGTCGTAGTTGCTCGGGATCTGCGAACTCTTGCTCGTCCTGCCGGAACCCGAACTCGCCCCGGTTCCGCCGCCGTAGCCGCCGCCCGTGCCGCCTCCGTAACCCGAGCCGGTGTAGTCGGAACCGCTGCCGTAGTCCGCGCCGCTGCCGTAGCCCTGCCCGCTGCCATAGCCCTCGCCGCTGCCGTACCCGGAGCCGCTGCCGTAGCCCGAACCGGCCCCGTAACCGGAACCACTGTCATAGCCCGAACCACTGTCGTAGCCGCCCCCGTAGCCGGAGCCACTCCCCGAACCCGAACTGTGGGACCCCTCTTGGTATCCGGCCTCGTAGCCCTGCTCGTAGGCCGCTTGGAGCTGCTGCGATGTGGCGCCGCTGCCGGACCCGCTGCCGTAACCGGAACCGCTGCCATACCCCGACCCACTGCCGTACCCGGACCCACTGCCGTAGCCCGACCCGCTCCCGTAACCCGACCCACTGCCGTAACCCGACCCGCTCCCGTACCCGGAACCGCTGTCATAACCCGAACCGCTTCCATAACCCGAACCACTGCCGTAGCCGGACCCACTGCCGTAGCCGGATCCGCTGCCGTAACCCGAACCGCTTCCATAGCCCGAACCACTCCCGGACCCGCTACCGGACCCACTCCCGGTCCCGCTGCCCGATCCCGAACCACTCCCCGAACCGGATCCACTGCCCGACGTGCTGCCACCGCCCGTCTGCCCTGGAATGGCGATCGTCGGAATCGTCGAGATCGTCGATTTCATCGGATCCGCGTAGTACTTCTTGTAATTGGCGCGGTATTCGTCGGTGTGGTGATGTTTGCAGCCCGTCTTCTCCGGTTGCCCGGGAGTCGGCATCGACTTGCGGGTCGCCTCGAGCCAGTCGCTGGTGTACCGCAAACTCGCACCGGTCACCTTGATGGCGTCGATCAGATCCTGCGTACTGTCCTTGTAATTGCGCACGGCGGTCACCGCTGCGGCCGACGCGGCACCGGTCCAGCTGGCTTGCAACTTCGCGATCTGGTCCGCGTAGGTGGCCATATTGCTCGATATCAGTTTCGACATCGAATCCCAGAAACCGGACAGATCCATCGGCGGCTGCGCGTGAATCGTCTGGCCCAGCTGAATCATCTGATCCCAGTCCAGGCTGTCCGGATTCTCGATGTTGATGGTGACCGAATCGGTCTTACCGCCGTAGCCCTGAATCGCCTCGGGGAAACTCGGCATCGACCAGCTGTCGTCGACGAAATCCTGATTGAGGTCGGCGACCAGACTCCCCCCGTTCGAGGAGAGTTTGGGCGGCGTCACATTGCTGGTGACGTTCTTGGGTTTGGCGATCGTGTCGAAATTGAACGTCGAGTTGTGCTCGTGCGCGGCGAACGTCTTACCGGCGGCGACGAAGGTGTCGAACTGATCGCGAACCACATTCGCATGCGTCATCAGCGAGTTGTACAGTGCCGCACCGTGATTGCTGTAGACACCGGCGAGATCGCGGCTGGACTGCAGAATACTGAAGGCGCCGACCTCGTGCGCGCGAGTGTCGTGGACCGATTGCGCCAATGCCTCCAGATTGGCGATCAGCTGCGCCGCGGCATCGGTGGCGGCCTTGATGTCCTTCGTATCGAATTGCAGCACACCGGAATTCGCCGCGCCCAGAATCTGGGTCCACTCGGTGGTATCCGCATTCGGCAACGTCATGATCAGCCTCCGAGGCCTTCGGTCGAACCTTGTTCGGCGGCTCTGAACTGGTCGGCGGCCGAACGCTCACCCTCGGCGAACTGGAACAGGGCATCGGCCATGCCGTAGCCGCCGTCGACCATATTGGCCCGCGTCGCCTTGTACCCCTTGTCACCGTCGGCGAACTTCTTGCCGGACTTGTCGTTTCCCCACGGCTGGTTGGTGGAGTCGTTCTCGATTCCGGTGAGCGTGTTGTGCAGGGTATCGATCACACCCCGCACTTTGTGTGAGACGTTCTCGGGCAGGTCGGCGGCCCTGGTCAGCGCGTCGACATCCACCTCGATCTTCTCCGCCATTGTCAGTCCCTACCTGTGTGCCTACATCTGGAACGGCTTGTCGACATTCGGATCGCCCCCGCCCGGATCGCCCCCACCCGGATCGTCTGTGGCCGCCGCGCGCGGTGCAGGTGGAGGTTCGGCCGCCTCCAGCCACGCTTGCTCGCCCGGCGCATCCGGAGCGTCGTAATGCGCCGGCATCGGACCGATATCCGGCACCTTCTTCGGCCGCGACTTCGCGCGATAGTCCTTACCCGGCCCCAGCGGTCTGCCCGGATCCTGCGGCTCGGCCGGATCGGACGGTGGGGGCGGAGCAGGAGCCGGACGCGACGGCGTCATGTAGTTCGGATCGGACGGATCGCGGAACGCACCACCGCGCTGACCACCGTCAACCGGCGGCGGCGGTGCGGGTCGCGACGGGGTCATGTAATTCGGATCCGACGGGTCGCGGAAACCACCGCCACCTTGCCCACCATTCACGGGCGGGGCGGGGGCCGGACGCGACGGCGTCATGTAGTTCGGGTCCGAGGGATCGCGGAACCCACCACCGCCCTGACCACCATTCACCGGCGGGGCAGGAGCTGGGCGCGACGGCGTCATGTAATTCGGATCCGACGGGTCGCGGAAACCACCGACCTGCCCTCCGGTGGAGGAATTCGGCACGGGGCCGGTCGGCGGGCCCGGTTGGGTGAACGGCCGGGAAAAGTTCGGCGGGCCACTCGGATGTCCTGCCGAATTCTCCACCGGCGCAGCGTGAATCGGTGCCGACGACGAGCTCACCGGCGCGCCCACCGACGCGCCCGGCTGCGTGAACGGCCGCGAGAAGTTCGGCGGATTATTCGAATTTCCCGCCGGCGCAGCGTTGATCGAGGGCGCCGGGCGAGAACCGGGGGCCGCGTTCGCAGAGCTGCCGCCCGGATGCGGCGCCGATCCGTCGCCACCGCTCACCGGCGGAGCGGGGGCCGGGCGAGACGGCGTCATATAGTTCGGATCCGACGGTGAGCGGAACCCACCACCTCCCTGCCCACCGTTCACCGGCGGCTGCGGCGCCGGACGCGACGGGGTCATGTAATTCGGATCCGACGGATCACGGAAACCCCCACCACCCTGACCACCATTCACCGGCGGAGCGGGCGCCGGACGCGACGGCGTCATAAAGTTCGGGTCCGACGGGTCACGGAAACCACCACCACCGTGCCCTCCGGACGTCGACTGGTGCTGACCACCGAACCCCGCTGTGCCCGAATGGTTTCCGCCACCACCGGCTCCGGCCGCTTGGGTCGGTGGGGCGGGAGCCGGGCGCGACGGCGTCATGTAATTCGGATCCGACGGGTCGCGGAAACCCCCACCACCGTGCCCACCGTTCACCGGCGGGGCAGGAGCAGGACGCGACGGGGTCATATAGTTCGGATCGGACGAATCACGGAAACCACCACCCTGCTGGTGATTTCCGCCCGTATTCGTCGTCGCGATATTCGTCGTGGTGCCCGGGTGCGTCGTCGACGTCGACTCGGTCTGTCCCGGCACCGGCCGCGGCGTCAGCGGATTGTTGGTGGGTGGTGTCTTCGGCGGAGCCCACGGCGCTTTCGCATTCATCCACAGGTTGAATCGCGGGTCCCCCTCGGTATCGGTGGTCGTCTTCGTACCGAGACCGCGCATACCACCGACCATGCCACCGCGGGCCGCGCTACCGACCCACCCCTCCGGCCCCGCGAAGGCGCCCGCGATATCGCCGGTCACAGCGCCCGCGCCGATATTGCCGAAGATGTTGCCGAAGACACCGGCCGTGGCGCCGATGGTCGCCCCTTGCAAGAACATTCCCGACCGGAACGGCATATTGGTGATCGCGCCGCCGAATTTCTTGTCGAGATTGCCGATCCCGAAGCCCATGTAGCGGCCGAGTTCGCGACTGGGAATGGTGCTCAACGCCGACGCCGCCCAGGAGGCGCCGAATTCCTTCCAGTTGAATCCGTGCCGTTTACCGTCCGCGATCTGCGCGCCCTGCACGATCGCGTTGGTGACCGGCGCCCAGAGCGCCCCCTCGCCGAATTTCAGCGTGTAGACGCCCATGCCCTTGGCGGTGGGCAGAATCGTCTTGGCCTTGTACTTCCAGGTCTGCCCCTTCATCCCCTTCCAGGTATCGGACGAGAGGATGTGTTTGAACCAGTACCGGGAGGCACCGTTGAGTTCGCCGCGGGTCGCGAATCCCAGTTTGGCCCAGGCGCGTTCGAGTGCGTTCTGCAGTGCGTCGGCGATGAACTTCACGATCGATCGGGTGGTGCCGATCGCGGCCGCCTCCACCGCCGGTGCGGTCGGGGGGAACAGCCATGCCCAGGCGATCTCGACCAGCAGAATGCACAGCGAGACAATGATGTTGATCTTCGCCGACTGCAGTTCGGTACCGACGTCGAAGGTCGAATCGCCGATGGTCTTGAACGATTCGGCCAGCGTCGCGAGCGACTGGTCTCCCTGCAGGAAGACGTCGAACAGCTTGCCGATCTGATCGGCGGCGTCACCCGCCGGAAAGGCCGCCATCGCCGCGGTTTTCGCGCTCTCGATGCCGGGGACCTGCGCTGCGAGATCCTTGGACGCCTGCTCCCAGGCCCGCGACACCGCCCACATCTTGTCTTCGTCACCGTCGGGCCAGCTCGCACCGGCAACCCAGGCGATCGGACGTACGGGCGGGGGCAGGTACAGGCTCACGGCGGATCAGTCCTCGTCGGACACCATCGAGCGGTGCGCGCTACCGTCCATCGGATGCGCGGGCGGGACGTCGCGATAATCCTCGACCCTGGTCGGCGTCGGTGGCGCGATGGGCATCATCTGCCCGAGATCCGGTGCGCCGTCGACGAATTCCGACAATTTGGGCAACTGCAGTTTGCGTTCACGCAGCGGCTGCATCAGTTCGGCGCCCAGGCGCAGCACCTCGGCCGCGGCCTGCTGCACCGCCGCGGTCATCCCGGCGGCGATCTCGTCGTAGGTCAGATCCGCGATATCGTCGGCGAACTTCGTCTCGATCAGCAGTCCGTCGGCATTGACCGTCACCTGAATTCGCTGCTCACAAGTGCTCGCAGTGGCCGTCAGACGGGAGCGTCGCAACTGGATCTCCGCGATCCCGCGCAATTGCTCGTCGAGCCCCTCGAGCACCGTCATCATGTCGGCATGGAGCCGTTCGTTGACCACTGCCACCTCCACCGTCGACGCGCGCAGTAGCAACAACAGCACACCAGATTGAATATCCGGTGGCGCCCAAGGAAATTCAGTGTCGACTACCGCCGTGCACCCGGGACAGATGGGTGGCCAGCGCCTCGAAGATCAGGAAGTTCGGAATATCGCTCACCATTGCCGAGGTCAGCGCGAACCAGCGCCCGGCGACGTCGACGCTGAGCCGGCCGTCGGAGATCGACACCTGATTCACCTGCGTCCATGGCGCCGACTTGCGCGGCGAGCCGACCTCGTACCACGTCATCCACAGCTCGCCGAACACGAGTCGATGCCCCGCCTGCAGGGCTGCCAGCGCCTGCGGCAGCTGAGCGTCGGTGACGGCCCGCTGAATCGCCGGACCCCACTGCTGCGGATCCGATATGCCGTCGCCGACAACGAAATTCGTCCCGGCGAGATCGGTGAGGGTGTAGGCGTAGGTGGTGCCGATGTGATGTCCGTTGCGCATATGCCGCACGATGTTCTGGTACACGGTGGTGCTGTCGTAGCGCACCGCCCACAACCGTCCCAGCAGGGCCGCGACCAGTCCCCGCTCGTAGAGGTCCAGGCGGGCGCCCTCGTAACTGCGGGTGTACCGGAACGCCCGAATCAGCGCCGGTACCAACACGATCGGGAAGATCGCGGCCAGGATGCCGAGCACCGGCTGCCTCACCGCGAACGACACCACCGCGGCGATCACCCCGGCGGTGGCGAGCACGATCAGCACGATCTTGCCGCCCGTCCGCGGCGACCGGGGCAGATACGTCTGCTGATGCCGGCCCAGCCCGGACCGCGCGGCCAGATCGCCGATCGCCGCCGCCAGTTCCCGATCGTTCCCCTCGGCCATCACCGAACCGGCCACAGTCTCCCCCTCGACATACGACTACGGAATCAGCTTAATCGACCCGGCGCGACCGGCACCGCTGTGGCACACCCGCAGCGCCTCGCCGCACCGCTTGTGAGATGTCCAATGCGCACACCGGAACCGATCGATCGCACCGGCCCGGGAGTTAGGTTCACGACCAGCAGATATTCATCGACACGTGCGGTCACGACACCGTACGCCGACTGAGAGGAGGGCCCGTGACCGAACGCAGTATCGCCATGAACCCCGGAATGCACGAGGTTCTCGACTACTTCGGCAAATGTCCCGAATGCGGTTATCCCGCACGGGCTTCGGCCGATTTCGCCGGGGCGCCCACCGTCGTCGCCAGCTGCGACCGCCCGTGCGGCTGGACGGGCGTGGTTCCACTCACCACCATGACCGGGCGCACGGCGTAACGGGCCGCCGACAGCACGACGCACCCGCGCCGACGAGGCCACGGGTGCGTCGCGAAACGAATTATTCGGGGCGAACGGTCAGGATCCGCGGGCCGTCCTCGGTGACCGCCACGGTGTGCTCCCAGTGTGCGGCGCGACTGCCGTCGGTGGTGACGACGGTCCAATCATCTTCCAGCACAGTGGTTTCCGTGGTGCCGAGGGTCAACATCGGCTCGATGGCCAGCACCGAACCGACCACCAGTTTCGGACCGCGTCCGGGTGCACCCTCGTTGGCGAGGAACGGATCCATATGCATCTGACGGCCGATGCCGTGTCCGCCGTAGCCGTCGACGATGCCGTAGGCGCGGCCGTGTTCCTTCTCCGCGGCGCGCGTGCCCAGCTCGATCGCATGTGAGACGTCGGTCAGGCGATTGCCCGGCAGCATGGCCGCGATACCGGCGTCCATCGACAGCCGGGTGGCCTCGCTGAGCAGCCGGTCGGCCTCGATCACCTCGCCGATGCCGAACGTCCACGCCGAATCGCCGTGCCAGCCCTCGAGAATCGCACCGCAGTCGATGGAGACCAGATCGCCCTCGGCGAGCACTTCGTCCTTCGACGGAATCCCGTGCACCACACGGTCGTTCACCGAGGAGCAGATCGATCCCGGGAAACCGTGATAGCCCTTGAAGGACGGGACGGCGCCCGCTTCCCGGATGGTCTGCTCGGCGACCTCGTCCAATTCCCAGGTCGAGACCCCGGGCTTGGCGGCGGCGCGCACGGCGACCAGCGCGCGCCCGACGACCGCCCCGGCCGCGGCCATGGCATCGAGCTCACCGGCGGTGCGGAACGGCACCACCTTCTTCTGCTTGAGGCCGAAAACCATTCGCCTCAGCGACCCAGGGCTCGGAGGGCGCGCGTGTTGACCTCGGTGATCTCGCCGACGCCGTCGACCGCCACTACGAGACCGTCGTAGTGCTCGAGCAGCGGCTCGGTTTCCTCGCGGTACACGTTCATCCGGTTCCGGATGATCGTCTCGTTGTCGTCACTGCGTCCGCTGGTGCGGCCGCGCTCGACCAGACGCTCGACGAGCGTCTCCTCGGGGACCTCGAAACTCAGCACCGCGTCCAGCGCGTGGCCGGACTCCTTGAGCATCTTCTCCAAGGCCTCGGCCTGGTCGACGGTGCGCGGGTAGCCGTCGAGCACGAAGCCGTTGACGGCGTCGGGCTCGGCGATGCGCGACTCCACCATGCGGTTGGTCACATCACTGGGCACCAGATTGCCCGCGTCGAGGTACTTCTGCGCCTCACGACCCAGCGGGGTCTGCTGGGAGATGTTCGCACGGAACAAATTCCCCGTGGAGATGTGCGGAACACCCAGCTTGTCCGACAGCAATTCGGCCTGTGTTCCTTTACCGGCACCCGGCGGTCCGAGCAGTACGAGTCTCACTTGAGGAACCCTTCGTAATTTCTGTTCATCAGTTGGCTCTCGATCTGTTTGACCGTATCGAGGCCGACGCTCACGACGATCAGCACCGACGTGCCGCCGAACGGCAGGAAGTTCGAACCGCCACCGCCGGCACCGATGTGCAACAGCAGGTTGGGCAGTACGGCAACAGCACCGAGGTAGATCGAACCGGGGAGGGTGATTCGGCTCAGTACATAGTTCAGATAGTCGGCGGTCGGCTTACCCGGACGGTAACCGGGGATGAAGCCACCGAACTTCTTCATCTCGTCCGCGCGTTCCTCCGGGTTGAAGGTGATCGCGACGTAGAAGTAGGTGAAGAACACGATCAACGCGAAGTAGATCAGGACGTACACCGGATTACCCGGGTTCACCAGATACTTCTGGATGATCTTCTGCCACCAGCCGTCGGAGTTGGACGACTGGGTCAACTGGGCGACCAGATTCGGCAGGTACAGCAGCGACGACGCGAAGATCACCGGGATCACACCCGCCTGGTTGACCTTCAGCGGTAGGTAGGTCGACGATCCGCCGTACATCTTGCGGCCGACCACACGCTTGGCGTACTGCACCGGTATTCGGCGCTGGCCCTGTTCGACGAAGATCACGCCGACGATCACTACGAAGGCGGCGACGCACACCAGCCCGAAGATCAGGCCACCCTTGCTGTCGAGGATCTGCTTGCCCTCGGATGGGATGCGGGCGGCGATACCGGCGAAGATCAACAGCGACATACCGTTGCCGACACCGCGCTCGGTGATCTGCTCGCCGAACCACATCACCAACGCCGCGCCGGCCGTCATCACCAGCACGATGATGATCATGCCGAAGACGCTGGTGTCGGCCAGGATGTCCTGGGGACAGCCGCGCAGCAGCTGACCGCGCGCGGCCAAGGCGACCAGACCCGTGGCCTGCAGAATCGCCAGCGCGATCGACAGATACCGCGTGTACTGCGTCATCTTGTTCTGGCCGGACTGGCCTTCTTTTCGCAGTTCCTCGAACCGCGGGATGACCACCGTCAGCAGCTGGATGATGATGCTCGCGGTGATGTAGGGCATGATCCCGATCGCGAACACCGACAGCTGCAGCAGCGCACCACCTGAGAACAGATTGATCAGCTGGTAGATACCGGCATTGTCACCGCCGGAGACGACGTCGATGCAATGGCGGATCGCCTTGTAGTCGACGCCCGGCGACGGTAGCGAGGCGCCGACGCGGTACAGCGCGATCAGGCCCAGCGTGAAGAGAATCTTCCGCCGCAAGTCCGGGGTCCGGAAGGCCGACACGAAGGCGGAAAGCACAGATCCTCCTGGCTGACGACACGGGGGTCACGCCCACTTCCGTCACCTCGGCACATACCGGTGCCCTACAGGGCAGGGCCGGTCCTGTGCCACGACAACGGGGCAGACTGGTTGGCAGACAACACTTGAACTCTAACAGCGACGCCGGACGGGCTCTCACCCGTCCGGCGCCCCGACTGTATTACCAGTAACTGTCAGCCCAGTTCGGTGGCGGTACCACCGGCGGCGGTGATCTTCTCCTTGGCGGAGCCGGAGAACTTGTCGGCGCTGACCTGAACGGCCACACCGATCTCGCCCTCGCCGAGCACCTTCACCAACTGGTTCTTACGCACGGCACCGGCAGCGACGAGCTCGTCCTTGCCGATGGTGCCGCCCTGCGGGAACAGGCGCGCGATATCGCCGACGTTCACGACCTGGTACTCGACGCGGAACGGGTTGGTGAACCCCTTCAGCTTCGGCAGGCGCATGTGGATCGGCATCTGGCCGCCCTCGAAACGGGCCGGCACGTTCTTGCGAGCCTTCGTACCCTTGGTACCGCGACCGGCGGTCTTACCCTTGGAGCCTTCACCGCGACCCACGCGGATCTTCTCGGTCTTGGCGCCCGGGGCGGGCCGCAGGTGGTGGAGCTTGATGGGGGTCATGCGGTTTCCTCCTCAACGGAAACGAGGTGGCGCACGACGTTGATCAGCCCGCGGTTCTGGGCGTTGTCCTCGCGGACCACGGTCTGGCGGATACCGCGCAGGCCGAGGGTGCGAAGCGACTCCCGCTGATTCTTCTTGGCGCCGATCGTGGACTTGATCTGGGTCACCTTGAGCTGTGCCATGTCAGACTCCCTGTCCGGCACGCGCACGCAGCATGCCCGCCGGGGCAACGTCCTCGATCGGCAGACCGCGGCGAGCGGCCACCTCCTCCGGACGCTGCAGCATCTTCAGGGCAGCGACGGTCGCGTGCACGACGTTGATGGCGTTGTCGCTACCGAGCGACTTGGCCAGGATGTCGTGGATACCGGCGCACTCCAGCACGGCACGCGCCGCACCACCGGCGATCACACCGGTACCGGGCGAGGCCGGACGCAGCATGACGACACCGGCGGCAGCTTCACCCTGCACCGGGTGCGTGATGGTGCTGCCGATCATCGGGACGCGGAAGAAGCCCTTGCGAGCCTCCTCGACACCCTTCTGGATGGCCGCGGGAACTTCCTTGGCCTTGCCGTATCCGACACCGACCAGGCCGTTGCCGTCGCCCACGATCACCAGGGCGGTGAAGCTGAAGCGACGACCACCCTTCACGACCTTCGAGACGCGGTTGATCGCGACTACGCGCTCGAGCTGGTTCTTCTCGGCGGCATTGTCGCGACGGTCACCGCCGCCGCGACGGTCACGACCGCCGCCGCGCTGATCGCGCTCGTTGCCACTGCCACCCTGTCCGGCGGGTCCGCTGCCGCCGTCACGCCGCTGACGTCCCGGCATCAGACGTTCCTTCCGTTCATGTTCATTCGGTCCATGAGCTGAATCTGCATCAGAATTTCAACCCACCTTCGCGAGCAGCATCCGCCAGAGCGGCGATGCGGCCGTGGTAGTCGTGGCCACCGCGGTCGAACACCACGGCCTCCACACCGGCAGCCTTCGCGCGGGCGGCCAGCAGCTCGCCGACCTTCTTGCCCTTCGCGGACTTGTCACCGTCGAGCGCGCGCACATCGGCCTCGATCGAGGACGCCGAGGCGACGGTCTTACCGACGGAGTCGTCGATCACCTGGGCGTGCAGGTGCCGCGAGGAGCGGAACACGACCAGACGCGGACGCTCGGCGGTGCCGAGGACCTTCTTGCGCAGACGGAAGTGCCGACGGGTCTTCGACACCCGGCGACGAGTCGACGCATCCTTGCCGACCGGCTTGCGGGCGGCTTGCTGAGCTTCAGTTTGTGCCATGGCTTACTTACCCGTCTTTCCGACCTTGCGGCGAACGACCTCACCGGCGTAGCGGATGCCCTTGCCCTTGTACGGGTCGGGCTTGCGCAGGCCGTGGATCACTGCGGCGATCTGGCCGACCTTCTGCTTGTCGATGCCGGACACCGAGAACTTGGTGGGGGCCTCGACCTGGAAGGTGATGCCCTCGGGGGCCTCGATCGGAACCGGGTGGCTGTAGCCGAGGGCGAACTCGAGGTTCGAACCCTTCTGCTGCACGCGGTAACCGACGCCGAAGATTTCCATCTTCTTCTCGTAGCCCTGGGTCACGCCGACGATCATGTTGTTGATCAGGGTGCGGCTCAGGCCGTGCAGCGAGCGGTTGCGGCGCTCGTCGTCCGGACGGCCCACCTCCAGCTCACCGTTCTCGGCCTTGGTGACGGTGATCGGCTCGGCGACGGTGTGCGAGAGGGTGCCCTTGGGACCCTTCACCGACACCTGCTGGCCGTCGATGGTCACCTCGACGCCGGCGGGAACCGAGATCGGCTTCTTACCGATACGCGACATTGTTCCTACCTCCCTTACCAGACGTAGGCGAGGACTTCGCCGCCCACGCCCTGCTGCTTGGCCTGACGGTCGGTGAGCAGGCCCTTCGACGTGGAGATAATTGCCACGCCCAGACCGCCCAGCACCTTGGGCAGGTTGGTGGATTTCGCGTACACCCGCAGACCCGGCTTCGAGACACGGCGCACACCCTGCAGGCTGCGCTCCCGGCTCTGGCCGTACTTCAGGTCGACGATCAGGGTCTGGCCGACGGGCGCATCCTCGGTGCGGTAGTCGGCGATGTAGCCCTCGCGCTTGAGGATCTCGGCGATATTCGCCTTGAGCTTCGAGTGCGGAGCCTTCACCTGATCGTGGTACGCCGAGTTGGCGTTGCGCAGACGGGTCAGAAAGTCTGCGATCGGATCAGTCATGGTCATGTGTTGACCGTTACCTTTCTCGCCGCGGTTCCCATACAGCACCGTCACGCGGGGCGGTCGTGGGCCTACGACAATTTCGGCTGGTCCGGCCGACACCTTTGCCGACCGGATTCGGAATGCTGTCACCCGGAGCAATGCGCACGCATATGGGCACGAGGGTGCCCGAGCAACCGGTCTAGTGTAGGCGAGCCGCTCCAACAGCCAAAATCGGGGCCCGAGCGCGCTCAGCCGGGCATTGTTTTCGGCGACGAGAGGCCGCCGAGCCGAAGATTCGCCGCGTACCGGCGCGATTACACCTCCAGCTCTTCTTCGATGCCCCTGAGCCGGTGGCGGGCCAGCGCGAGGTTGGCGCGACCCCGGTCCAGGGCGAGATAGAGGAAAAGCCCCTTGGCCGAGCGACCGGTCATGGGGCGGATGATGTGGTACTGGCCGGACAGCGAGATCAGGATGTCTTCAATGTCCTCGTTGAGGCCGAGCTGTTCGATCGTGCGCAGCTTGGCGCGCACCACCTCGGTATTGCCGGCCCCGGCCACCTGCAGGTCCAAGGATTTAGAACTGCCGAGCATACCCAGCGACATACCGCTGTTGTAGTCGACGACGGAGGCTCCCAGAGCGCCGTCGATCGCCATCATTTCCTTCAGCGCCAGATCCAGATTGGACATTCTCTTCCTTTCAATCGGTATTACTGGTTCGGTCTTTGCTGTGCTTGCCGGTCGGGGTGGCCGTGAGGTGGTCGGCGATCGCGCGGGCGGCGGGGCGCGATTCCAGATGCAGCCGGCCCACATTCACGTCGGGCTCGGCCAACACCGTCAGCGAGGTCCAATCGGCGCCGTAGACCACGACGTGGCCGCCGGTGCCGCGCACCACCACCTCGTGGAATCCGCCGCCGACCGCGGTAGTGGCCAGTCGATGCGAGAGCGCCAGCTGTGAGGCGGACAGCGCGGCCATACCGGTGGGCTCGATATGGGCGGGCAGATCGTGCTCGATGAGCAGGCCGTCGCTGGATGCCACCAGCGCACCGATCAGCCCGGGGACGCGTTCGCGCAACGCCTTCAATTCCGCGAGAACCGCCGCATTCGGCTCGGGTCCCGACATTGTCACCTTGCTGAGCCTTCCCATCAGATCGCCGAGCAGCTTCTTGCGCACGGTCACTCGAGTTCCTCCAACGCCGCCCGCAGGCGGACGAGCACGTCGACATCCACTGGAGATTCCCAATGGTCCGGTGGCGCAACGGATGTCGCGAATCTGCGGCGCCGGACCAGCGGCGGCGCCCCGGCCGGCGCATCGCGCGGTCGGACCGGTGGCGCGAGCGGCTCGAAGGAGGACGGCCCCGGCGGCTGGATCAGTTGGGCATGCGTGAGATCGCGGACCGCCACCAGGCAGCCGTAGCTCGTGCGCCCGAGCTCCTGCGCGATATCGGCCACGGTGCGGCGACCGTCGGCGGCGGCCAGAACCTCAGCCTGTCCACCGCTGAGCGCGATCCGGCGACGCCGCACCCGGCGGACCGGAACGACCGGCACGCGATCGACCGCATCGGCCGGCCACGGCCCCGCGTCCGGATCACCGCGGCGTGCACATTCGTCCACCAGCAGCCGCGGGTTGATATGACAGACCGGCGCCAGCCAATGTTCGGGCGCCGGCTCGAATTCCGGCACCGCCGGGGAAGCGAGCAGGAAGTAGGCGGCATCGAAAACCGACAGCAGCGCAAGTGTTTCCAGCTGCGGCTGCGCCAGCACATGTCCCGGGTCGCCGGCCCCGGCGAGTTGCCAATCCTCGGCGGTGGCCACACCCGCCTCGACGACGAGCCGGTCCAGACCGGTCGTGCGCCGGCAATCGGCGGAAACGATTGCCCCCCTGGTGAGATGAAATGATCCGTCCCCTGCGCGCAGCACCCCCGTACTTCCCTCTTCCTCCAGCCTGCGCAGTGCTACCGCCAGTTCAAGTCCCATGACTCCCCTCGGTCAATTCGGAAAGAATCCCCCGCAACTGAAATCTCGCCAAAGCCAGATTCCCGGATTCCTCGTCGAAGAGAACGTGCACGAACAATCTGCCGTCGAAATCGCCGTCGATCAGATTCAGCAGGTGATAACCGCGGGTCCCGCAGACGATGATCTCGGTGACGTCGTCGTCGCCGTGCTCGGTGGCCAGCGCCGGGCAGGCGAGCACCGACCGCACCACATCCGTTGCGGCAGCGGCATCTTCGTGTTCGTCGATCGAATCGCGACGACCGGCCGCGGCGATCGCGAGCCCGCTGGCCCCGTCCGCCAGCGTCACCCCGCGCGCCCCCGGAATCTCCATGATCCGCCGCAGGCATTCGTCGATACTGATCACACGCCACCGCTCGTCGAGTTCGGGCTATCTGAAACGCCGACGCTACACATCACCGGCCGCACCCGCATGTCGAATGACCGGAATCGCAGGCAAATGTTCTGTGCCACAAGATCATTGGCGGGTATCGGACATTCCGATGCGCCCCCGCCGCGGAGCGCGACGCGATGTGACCCCGTGACCCGGAACCGAAATCGAGCAATCGCCGAGCATCCGGCGCGGGAGTCGGTGGCGCCGCCGCACTCGGGGCCGATCGCCCGTGCAGCCGTCGACCGGCGCGGCGAGCGTCACCAAATGCTCTGCGATGCAACATGTTCCAGTTGAAACCCGGCGAAAAATTCACAGCTTTTTCTGAGGCGAACCCGATACGATTTGTCCCATTCGCCCACGACAGACAACAACTCAGGGAGCTGTATGCCTGCCATGAGCCTCACCCCCAAGCACCGTGCGCTCGTTCTCGGGTACGGATCGCTGCTCGCCACAGTCGCGGGCTTCGTCAATGCCGTGGCCATCCTCACTTTGGCTTTTCCGGTCGCCAATGTGACCGGAACAACCACCCAGCTGGGCATGGACGCCGCGAACCCGTGGTTGTTCGACGGCGGCCTGCTCGCCTTCATCCTCATCGGATTCCTGATGGGAGCGGCCGCCGCCGGCGCGACGCTGTCACCGACCAAGCCCCATGCCGGAGCCCGGCACAGTGCAGTCATGACTGTCGAAGCATTCCTGCTGGTGCTGGCCTTCACCTGGTCGCACTATGCGTTGTCGATCTTCTTCGCAGCGGTCGCCTGCGGACTGCAGAACGGAACGACCTCCAGCCTGCGCACCATGCAACTGCGCACGACCCACTTCACCGGCACCGTCACCGATCTCGGCCTCATCATCGGACGTTCCCGCTGGCACGGTGTCGACAGTTGGCGGATCACCGTACTTTCGGCCACCGTCGTCACATTCATCGTCGGCGGTATCGTGGGCACCGTCCTGGGGACCGAGATCGGCGAGGCCGCGCTGCTGCTGCCCGCCGTGGTGTGCGTGGTGATCGCGATCGCCGGGCTCGTCTACGATCGCAACCTGCGGGAGGCTGCATCGTCGGGCGAACCCCAGCAACCGGACCCCGGCGAACCCGAAGATCCGGCTCTACGCACCAGTTCCTCCGCGATGTACCGGGTCGGCTGAACATAACCACTGCGCGCGGCGAGCCAGTCCGCTGAACTAATCGTGCAAACCTCGCCGAATTTTGCGGTTTTCCCACATTTCGGCCGAGGTTTGCACGACAGTGCTGGCGAGCGCGCACCGAGACGAATGTCTTCTTCGGGTCGACGGGGAAATCCGATTTCGTCACGCCGGATTTTCTCGTCACCCGCTGTCTGCCGAACCCCTATCAGGATGTCCGTGCCGCCGATGTCTTGTTGGTCGGCGAGGTGCTGTATCCCTCGAATTCTCAAACCGATATGGACGATAAGCGGGCCCGCTACGCGCGCGGAGGGATCCCCTGGTACTGGGAGGTCACTTCGGAACGCGAGAAGAGCGCGATAGCCATGATCCGCATATTCGCACTGGAACGAACCCACGGCGCACTGCCCGCCGGCGTCCATCCCCTGTATCCGGCCAACTACCTGCTCACGGCCAAGTGGACACCGAAGGTCTCGGCAGCGATCGACACCGAATTCCCCTTCCCCATTCAGATCCCGTGGTCGGACCTCGAGTTCTGAGCCGTGGTCAACGGGCTGGCCGCATATTCAAGTATTAAAGGTCGTCGGCGTCCGAGCAGAACTCCTCAACACAAGAAAGGGTACGGACTCCTCGGAGTCCGTACCCTTTCTCGATTCGGTTATCGCGCGGAACGCGGGCGCTGCCTCAGCAGCGCGAGCTCACCAGGAGCTCTTGTGCACGCCCGGCAGCTCACCGCGGTGCGCCATCTCACGGACGCAGACGCGGCACAGGCCGAACTTGCGGTAGACCGCGCGGGGGCGGCCGCAGCGCTGGCAGCGGGTGTAGCCACGAACGGCGAACTTCGGCTTCGCGGCGGCTTTGTTGACGAGAGCTTTCTTAGCCATGTGCTCAGTTCTCCTTGAACGGGAAGCCGAGGTGCTTGAGCAGGGCGCGGCCCTCCTCATCGTTGGTCGCGGTGGTCACGACCGTGATGTCCATACCGCGCGGACGGTCGATGGAGTCCACGTCGATCTCGTGGAACATCGACTGCTCGCTCAGGCCGAACGTGTAGTTGCCGTTGCCGTCGAACTGCTTCGGCGACAGGCCGCGGAAGTCGCGGATACGGGGCAGCGCGATGGACACCAGGCGGTCCAGGAACTCCCACATGCGGTCGCCGCGCAGCGTGACGCGCGCACCGATCGGCATACCCTCACGCAGCTTGAACTGCGCGATGGACTTGCGGGCCTTGCGGATCTCCGGCTTCTGACCGGTGATCAGGGCCAGGTCGTTGACGGCGCCGTTGATCAGCTTGGCGTCGCGGGCGGCGTCACCGACACCCATGTTGACGACGACCTTCACCACGCCCGGGATCTGCATCACGTTGGCGTAGTTGAACTCGTTGTTCAGCGCGTCCTTGATCTCCGCGCGGTAGCGCAGCTTGAGACGAGGCTGAATGTTCTCTGCGGTGGTCATGCTCAGATGTCCTTCCCGTTGCGACGGGAGATGCGCACCCGCTTGCCGTTCTCGTCGGTGCGGTAACCCACCCGGGTCGGCTTGCCGTCGGAGTCGACAACCATCACGTTGGACACGTGGATGGGCGCCTCCTGGGTCACGATGCCGCCGGAGCTGGCGCCGCGCTGGTTCGCGGAGTTCGCGACGTGCTTCTTGATCCGGTTCACGCCCTCGACCAGGACCTTGTCGGTCGCCGGGTAGGCCTGGATGACCTTGCCCTTGGCGCCCTTGTCCTTACCCGAGACGACGATCACGGTGTCGCCCTTGTGCACCTTCATGTCAGAGCACCTCCGGGGCCAGCGAAACGATCTTCATGAACCGCTTGTCACGCAGCTCGCGGCCGACGGGGCCGAAGATGCGGGTGCCACGCGGATCGTTGTCCGCCTTGATCAGCACCGCGGCGTTCTCGTCGAACTTGATGTACGAACCATCCGGACGACGACGCTCCTTGACGGTGCGCACGACGACCGCCTTGACGACATCACCCTTCTTGACGTTGCCGCCGGGGATGGCGTCCTTGACGGTGGCGACGATGACGTCGCCGATACCGGCATAGCGACGCGACGACCCGCCGAGCACGCGGATGCACAGAATCTCCTTGGCACCCGTGTTGTCGGCGACGCGCAGTCGCGACTCCTGCTGAATCACTTCAGCTCCTCCTAGACCTGGACGTAATGCACGCCGGATTGCCGACCCGACGGGCATGGTCAGTTGCCCTTCGACGGACCTTGACGGCCCGCTCCCGCACAGTAGCGGGGCAGCGCCTGCCAGCGGTTTTGCACGATCGGGAAGATCAACCACTGTGGGTTCGCGGCCGAAGTGCGGGCACAATGCCCGCAGGCAACCCGACAAGTGTAGCGAAGCCGCAGGTCGCGCCCAAATCAGGGGCGAGCGAGGCATCGGGCGAGGCCGGCCCCCACAGGTGGCGGTCGAACTCAGCCGATACTCAGCAGGTTCGGTTAGCCTCTCACCGACGCGACCGGCCCCGCCTCCGGGTGGGGCCACGGTGTCGTCGCGCAGGTGCACGATGAAGTCGGGGAGAGGATTTTCTGTGACATCGTCCGGTCGCCAGGTCCGCCTGGGTCGCCGCTCGTTCCTGATCGCCCTCGGCGCGGTGCCGGTGGCCACCGCCCTGGTGGCGTGCAACAGCGACGACACGAAGCCCAAACCTCTCACCGGCCCCGATCTGTCGGGCGTCGACCCCGCGGTGCGGCCGCAGGACGATCTGTACCGCAATATCAACGGCACCTGGCTGCGCACCTACCAGCTGCCGCCGGACAAGGTCTCCTACGGCACCTTCGCCGAGGTGTCCGATCGGGTCGAAGGACAGCTACGCGAGGTCATCGACGGGATCCACGATCCGAAGGACGGGTCGGAGGGCCAGCAGATCCGCGACCTCTACGACGCGCGGATGGATCTGGACACGCTCGAGAAGCTCGGCACCGCCCCGCTGCAACCGCTGTTCGCCCGGATCGACGGGGCGCAGAACAGGGCCGATCTCGCGAAGGTCATGGGTGCGCTGCCGCTGGGCGGTCTGATCGGGCTGGGCGTGAGCATCGACCGCAAGAATTCGAACGCCTACATTCCGGCGGTGGGACAGTCCGGCCTCGGCATGAGCGAGCAGTACTACCGGAAACCCGAATTCGCGCAATATCTTTCGGCGTACCAGACGCTGCTGCACAAATTGGCGACCGGCGCCGGCCTCCCGGATCCGGACGGTGCGGCCGAACGCACCCTGGACCTGGAGAAGCGCATCGCCGCCGGTTACTGGGACAACGTCCGCACCCGCGACGCCGACGCCACCTACAACCTCATGGCGTGGAACGAGATGACCACGCTCGCACCGGGTTTCGACTGGGAGCCGTGGCTCGCCGGCAGCACCGACCGGCCCAAGGATCTGTTCGCGAAGATGGTCGTCGGCGAACCGTCGTTCGTCACCGCGGCGGGTCAGCTGTGGACCGAGGTGGATATCAACACCTGGCGGGAATGGCTGAAACTCAGCCTGCTGCGCAAATACGCCAAGTACATGAACAAGGAACTCTCGGACGCGAATTTCGATTTCCTGAAGGCCACCAGCGGAATCGAGCAGCGCCCGGAGCTGTGGAAGTCGGCGGTCGCGGTGGTCGACGCGAATCTCGGTGAGCAGCTGGGCAAGCTGTATGCGGCGAAATACTTTCCGCCGCAGGCGAAGACGCGGGCCAAGGAACTGGTCGACAATCTGCTCGCCGCCTACCGCGAGAACTTCCGCAACTCCTCGTGGATGTCGCCGCGAACCCGCGAGGCCGCGATCGCGAAACTGGACAAGATCACGGTCAAGATCGGCTATCCGGACAAGTGGGTGGACTATTCGAAGCTGAAGGTCACCCGCGGCCAACTGGTCGAATCCCTGCTCGCCATCGAGGCTTTCGAGGCGAAGCGGTCGATGGACAAGCTGGGGACGCCGGTGGACAAGGCCGAATGGGGCATGTCGCCGCAGACCGTCAACGCCTACTACGAGGCGACCTCCAATTCCATCAACTTCCCGGCCGCGATCCTGCAGGCCCCGTTCTTCGACACCGACGCCGAACCGGCGGTGAACTACGGCGCGATCGGCGCGACCATCGGCCACGAGATCGGCCACGGCTTCGACGACCAGGGTTCGAAGTACAACGGCGACGGCAATCGCGAGGACTGGTGGACCCCGGAGGACCGGGCCGCGTTCGAGGCCAAGACCAAACAGTTGATCGATCAGTACAACGCGCTGGTGCCCGAGGGACTGCCGCCCAGCGATCACGTCAACGGTCAGCTGACCGTCGGCGAGAACCTCGCCGACCTGCGCGGACTGATGATCGCGCTGGCCGCCTTCCGCATCGAGGAAGCCAAGAGCGGCCGCAACGCCCCGGACTACACCCCGATGTTCCAGTCCTGGGGCCGCAATTGGCGCGAGAAGCAGACCCAGCAGTCGCTGGAACAGCAGGTCGCGACGGATCCGCACTCCCCCGGCGAATTCCGCTGCAACCAGGTGGTGCGCAACCTGCCGGAGTTCTACACGAGCTTCGGCGTCCAGCCGTCGGACAAACTCTTCCTTCCCGAGGATCAGCGCGTCGCTCTGTGAGCTTCGCGCGACCGGTCAGTGGGTGATCAGTCGCCAATCCTCGGGAAGGTTGGCGGCCGTCACCTGCTCGCCGTCCACCGCCAGATCCACCGCTGTACCGCCGAGGCGCAGATCGGTAAGTTCCACTCTGCCCCAGCGCGCGGGGACGTGCGGGAGGACGGTCACCGTGCGGTGCGGCACATCGGGTTCGAGTCCGAGGAACGAACGGACCAGCAGCAACGGCGCGGCACTGGCCCAGGCCTGCGGGGAACACGAGGTCGGGTACGGCACCGGCGCCGAGAACCGAGAACGCTGGAAGCCGCAGAACAGCTCGGGCAGGCGGCCACCGAAAGCGGTTGCGGCGTCGAGCAATCCGTTGGACAGGCGAGTGGCCAGTCCGACCGCACCTGGGATGTGACGGTAACGCAGCAGACCGGCGACGGCGATGGCGGTGTCGTGCGGCCAGACCGAACCGTTGTGATAGCTCATCGGGTTGAACGCGCCCATACCGGAAGACAATGTGCGCAAACCGAATCCGGAGTCCATCTCGGCGGTCGCCAGATGGTGCACCAGCTGCTCGGCATGTTCGTCGGTCACGATGCCCGACCACAGGCAATGCCCGACATTGCTGGTGAGCGCATCGACGCGGCGTTTGTTGCCGTCCAAAGCGACGGCGTACCAGCCCTTTTCGGGAATCCAGAACGCTTCGGAGAATTTCGTCCGCAGTTCGGCGGCGTGTTCGCGCAGCTTCTCGGCCTTGTCCGACTGCCCGAATTCCTCGGCCAGTTCGGCGCGGGCCAGAATCGCCGCGTAGACGTAGCTCTGCACCTCGCACAGCGCGATCGGCGCCTGGGCGAGATGTCCGGCCGCGTCGTTGATGCCGTCGAAGCTGTCCTTCCAGCCCTGATTGATCAGGCCACGGTCGGTCGCGCGCTGATATTCGACGAAGCCGTCGCCGTCACGGTCGCCGAAATGCGACATCCAGTCGAGCGCCGCGTCGGCCGCCGGCAGTAGCGTCTGCACGGCCTCCGGCGAGGCACCCCACCGCCGGGTCTCGGCCAGCAGCATCACGAAAAGCGGTGTGGCGTCGACGGTTCCGTAGTACACCTCACCGCCCAGGGCCAGTCCGCCCGCCGGACCGCGCCGGATCTCGTGCATGATCCGGCCCGGTTCCTCCTCGGTGAGGGCGTCGACCTGCTGGCCCTGCATTTCGGCCAATTGCTGCATGGTGCCCAGGGCGAGCGAGGAGTCCAGCGGCAGCGCCATCCACGCGGTGAGCAGCGAGTCGCGGCCGAACAGCGTCATGAACCACGGGGCGCCGGCGGCGACGAAGGTGCGATGGCGGCGTTCCTCGCGAATCTGCAACGCCCCCAGGTCGCTTTCGGTGCGCTGCAGAATGGCGGTGAGCTGCGGATCTCCGGTGGTGAGTTTGGTGGCGGTGTCACGCCACGCAGCCATCTTGCGGCCCGGTTCGCTGCTGCGGTAGTGCTCGCCGGGGCGTAACGCGACATGCACCCGCTGATTGGCGACCGTCGGCTGGGCCAGGATCTCGGTCTGCCAGCGCCCGGTGGCGGGCACGACGATGCGCCAGGTCAGCGAGCCGGGCAGCACAATCGGCAGTTCCGAGGACGAGACCGCCAGGCCGCGGGCGCGGTCGGAGCGGTCGTTGAGCAGCAGTTCGTTGTCGGTGACCAGTATTTCGGCCCGGCCGTGCCCGGCCCGGCCCTCCTTGACGGCGAACAGATCCACGAAGTCGGCGTCGGCGCGCAGTTCCAGCACCACGGCCGTGGGTTCGCGGCCGAGATTCTCCAGGATGACCGTCTCCCGCATACCGTCGGCGACGAGGCGTTCGCGCACCACCAGCAGACTGGAATCGGCGGCGCCCGACCGCGGCGGCCGCCGCAGGATGAAGCGCGCGGTGAAGGCCTCCGGACTGAGCACCGACAGCGGTTCGAGCCGCTGCCCGTCCACCCGCAACTCCCAGCGCGACACCACGCGGGCATCGCGATAGAACAGGCCCTGCGACGTTCCCGATTCCACATCGCCGACCCGGTCGGACAGGCAGAAGGTGCTGCCCTCGACCAGCGTCACCGAACCGTTGAGCAGGGCGGGTTCGCCGCCGTTGAGAGGTGAGGGCCCGGTCATCGCGCATCACCCCCTCGGGGGTGTCGCGGCGCCGCGACAGGCGCGGTAGATCGTTTCGTCGACTCGAACATCACCATCGCGAACGGCTCCTCCCTGATCACCGGCGACAACCGATCCGGCTCGAGGTGTGCGTGGGCCTATCCGACAACGTTCGTGCGAGAACGTCTCGATCATCGAGAGTAACCGCTGGACGGTGTTCGGCACGGCCGATCCCTCGACCACGTCACAAATCCGTGCTGCGGCCCAGCAGGGTGGATCGCGGACGGGACTCAGCGCGCGCGATCGCCGGCTCCCTCGACAGGCCGTTTGCGCGGCGGTTTGACGTTGACCAGGCTGCGGTCACCGCCGTAGTGGTCCAGCACCCGGGGATCGATCACCGCGCGCCACAGCGGCGGCACCGCGGCCAGCAGGACCATCCCGGCATACCCCATCGGAAGCTGTGGCGCCTGCTCGACGCTGCGCAGGGTCTGGTAGCGGCGGCCCGGATTCGCGTGGTGGTCGCTGTGGCGCTGCAGATGGAACAGGAAGATGTTGGTGACCAGGCTGTCGCTGTTCCAGCTGTCGCGCGGCGAGCAGCGCCCGAATGTGCCGTCGGCGCGCCGCACGCGCAGCAGGCCGTAGTGCTCGACATAGTTCACCGTTTCGAGCAGAAGGGCGCCGATCAACGCCTGCACGGCCAGCCACGGGATCACGCGCGGGCCGAAGCACAGGATCATGGCGCCGAACAGCACGACGCTCATCGACCAGGCCTGCAGCAGATGATTCTCGTAGCTGAACCACCGCTTGTTCCTGCGTGCCAGCCGGTCCCGTTCGAGCCGGAACGCCGAGCGGAGCCCGCCGAACATGCTGCGCGGCAGAAACACCCACAGGGACTCGCCGAAACGGGCGCTGGCCGGGTCATCCGGGGTCGCGACGCGGGCATGGTGGCCGCGGTTGTGCTCGACGAAGAAGTGCCCGTACGCGGATTGCGCGAGCGCGATCTTCGACAGCCATCGTTCCAGATGCTCGGACCGGTGGCCGAGTTCGTGGGCGGCGTTGATCCCGATGCCGGACACCACCCCGAGAGTGACGGTGAGACCGAGTTTGTCGACGAACGACAGCGCGGGGTCCGCCCACAGAAAACCCGCGACGAACAGGCCGAAGAATTGCATCGGCAGGAACAGGTAAGTGCACCAACGGTAGTAGCGGTCGTTGGAGAGCGCTTCGTAGTCCTCGTCGTGCGGATTACTGCCGTCGTTCCCGATCGTCCAGTCCAGCAGCGGAATGACCACGAATACGATGATCGGCCCGATCCACCAGAACACCGGCGATCCGGTGAGGACCACCAGCGGGCCGGGGAGCAGGGCACAGGCCGGTGCTATCAACCCCAGCATCCATAGGTAGCGCTTGGGGTCGCGGGCTCGGGATTGTTCGAAGATCGCCATGTACTTCTCGCTGTCCAGGAGTGACACCAGATCGAGAATGCGGCCGCGCGAAGCGGCGCCGGCCTGAAATATGAAGCGGCGTAGGCCTGAAACATCCAGAGTAGCCGTTCATGCCAGGCTGTCCAGAGATCACCGAAAAAGACCTATCGACGTGCAGATACCCCGAAATCACCAAGGTATGACAGCATTTTTGGGGGCGTTTTCCGATCCGAGACGACACGACGCCGCCCACCCCGGTCGGCGGGCGGCGTCTGTCGGGCTCGCTACGGCAGCGCGGCGCAATTGCTCGGCGCGGGCAGACCCGCCAGCCGATCGGTCATCCATGAATTCGCGGTCATCAGCGACGGGAAATAGGCCAGGTCGTGGGTGCCCACGACGCCGGTGACAGCGGGCAGCTGCGGATTCGCGTCCAGCTGAACCGCAGTGCCACCGGCGCACCAGCCGGCGGCCACCGCACGAACCGGCGGATACGGCGTGCCCTCGTCGTTCGCGGCCGAGGCGATGAGCACCGGCATCGAGGGCGCCATGGTTCCGATGCGCTGCTCGTCGAATGCCGCTTTCAGCGCCGGAGATCGGTCTATGACCGCGGTGAGAGGTTCTCCGCTATTGGTGATTTGGGTGATTCGCCGTATTTGAATATCCAATGACGCCGCAATGGCGCACTTGCCCAGAGCGTCGTTCATCAGTCCTTTACCAGCATCGTTGATTTCGGCATCGAGAATCGGACGCGTTTCGGGATAGTCGGCGGCGATGCCGTTGAGGGTGAACGGCGCGGAGGATCCGACTCCGTGCTGGCCGTAGTTGTAGCCGATGAAACTCTCCGGGTCGACGATGGGCCCGCCGATGTAGGCGCCGCGCACGTTCAGTTCGGGCGCGTACTTCGATTGCAGTTCGGCGGCGCCGGCCGAGGCCATGCCGCCTTGAGAGTAGCCGAATAGAATGACCGGCGAGTTCGGATTCAGCCCGGTGCCCGGAAGCTGCAATGCGGCACGCGCGGAGTCGAGTACGGCATACGCCTGCGCTTTCCGGTTCAGGAAGTCGTGCACATCGGGTGTGCCCAGCCCGTGATAATCGGTCAGCACCACGGCCATACCGCGCGCGAGCAGCGACGTCAGCGCGATGACGTCGTATTCGGCGATGAGGTCGTACGGCGGCTGGAACTGGGCCAGCTGCGGCAGCACCTTCGACGGCGCGCACTGATCGCCTTGCCCCTGCGAGCCGACTCCGTATGCGACCAGCGGACGTTCACCCGGGCCGGTCCACGGCAGCGTCGGCTGCAGATAGGTCGCCACCACCGCGGTCGGAGCGTCGTGAGTGTCGCTGCTGGTGTACATCATTCGCGTCGACGCCGCCGGCACGACACCCGGCTGGCCGGGCGCCGACATCACCAGTGCTGCCGGTTGGGCGCGAAGGATCGCGCCCGGTGGCATCGGCGGTACCGGCGGCGGCATGTAGAAATCATCGGCAGCGACCTCCGCAGCCGGTTGCGGCGACGCGGGTGGCGCGGAGATCGCCGCGCCCGCGATAACGACGAGCGAGCCGAACAGAACTGCGTTCCATCTGCGGTTCAAGCCCCTCACGATCGATCCTTCCCTGCGTTATCGGCGGATAAATCTCGAGCGTCGAGCGATCGAACATCAGCGGCCCGGATGAACGCCCTCGCCCATCCGGGCACGGGCCGCTACGGCAGCGCGGCGCAGTTGCTGGCCGCGGGCGCGGCCGCGAGCCGATCGGTCAACCACATCTGCGACGCCGCCAACGACGGGAAGAACGCGAGATCGTGGGTGCCGATGACACCGGAAATCGGTGGCAGCTGGGAGTTCGTGTCCATCTGCACCGGCACGCCACGACTGCACCACGCGGCGGCCACATCTCGGATGGGCGCGAACGGCGCACCCTCGTCGTTCCTCGCCGAGGCGATGAGCACCGGCGCCGACGGCGTGCCGCCGCCGATGCGCTGATCGGCGAAAGCCCGGCTCAACGCCGGGGACCGGTCGATCACCGTGGTGAGTGGCTGTCCGCTGGAGGTGAACTGGGCCGTCTGCCGCTGCGGATTGTCGATCGATACCGCGATGGCGCATTTGCTCTCGGCATCGCGCAGCAGCGCCTTACCCGCGTCGTTGAGTTCGGCGTCGAGTTCCGGACGAGTGTCGGGATAGTCGGCGGCGATACCGTTGAGCGTGAAGCCGACCGCACCGGACAGGCTCGGCTGTCCCTCGTTGAAGCCGATGAAGTATTCGGGATCCACCACCGGCCCGCCGATGTACGCGCCACGCATATTCAGTTCGGGCGCATAGCTCGGTTGCAGTTCGGCCGCACCGGCCGAGGCCATACCGCCCTGGGAGTAGCCGTACACGATGACCGGCGACTGCGGTCCCAGGCCGTTGTTCGGCAACTGCTGTGCGGCCCGCGCCGAATCGAGTACCGCATAGGATTGCGCTTTCCGATTCAGGAAGTCGTGCATTTCCGGTGTGCCCAGCCCGTGGTAATCGGTGACCACGACGGCCATCCCGCGCGACAGCAGCGAATACAGCGCCAACACATCGTATTCGGCGATGACGTCGAACGGCGGCAGGTATTGGGCGAGCTGCGGGAGCAATTTCGAGGGCGCGCATTGATCGCCCTGCCCCTGCGTGCCGACCGCGTACGCGACCAGTGGGCGTTCACCGGGGCCGGTCCACGGCAGGATCGGCTGCAGATACGTGCCCGTCACCGCGGTCGGCGCGTCGTGCGTGTCGTTGCTGAGATACATCATGCGTGTCGAGATCGCCGGGACGACGCCGGGTTGCCCGGGTGCCGAGAACAGCAACGACGCAGGCTGGGCCCGCACGATGGCACCCGGAGGCCCCGGGGGCAACGGCGCCGGGGGAACGTAGAAATCATCGGCGGCGGCCTGCGCCGGCGGCTGTGTCCAGGCATGCGGCGCCGAAACCATTCCGCCCGCGACTGCGATGAGAGCTCCGAACAAGACAGCGGTACAACTGCGAATCCGGCTCCGCACGATTCGTCCTTTCCTGAGCTTCGGGATGCCTATCGGAACGAACAAACGGATCTCGACAGTACCGAAAAAGACGTATCGATCTTCGGGGAATCAGAATGACGGTCGGCGTGTCTCGCTAACGACTGGCTAACAAGTTGTCCGGAGGCGCGGATCGGTCAACTCTGAACGGCCCGCCGATAGCCGCGAATGGCCATGGCGCCGAAAACCACGATCAGCCCTGCCGACCATGCGACGGTTTGCAACACCGGAACCAGGAGCGGACCACCGAGGGTGAAGTTGCGCATCGCCTCGATGGCACAGCTCATCGGCTGGGCCCGCACGACCGGCTGCAACCAGCCCGGATAGTTCTGCACCGGCACGAATCCGGAATTGAAGAACATGCCGACCAGCACGACGATCGCGAACAGCTGCACCACCTTGTCGCCGGCGCTGCTCACCCCGACCGCGACGACCAGTGGCGTGAACCCGGCGATCACGATCACCGGCACCAGCAGGACGCCGATCGCACCGCCCCAGCCCTGCTGGAAACGCAGGCCCAACGCCATACCGACGGCGACGACCACGATGGTCGCCGCGAGCGCGCGGGCGCATTCGGCGGCGAGCCGGCCGGACAGCCCGGCCCAGCGATGCATCGGGAGCACCCAGAACCGGCGCAGCAGACCGCTTTCCCGCTCGGCGTACAACGACATGCCGGTACCCATCGCGCCGTACATGGCTCCGGCGACGGCGATCATCGGCACGAAACCGTAGATCGGGTCGGCCCCTCCGGTGGCGCCGAGGGATTTGTCCAGCACCAGGTCGTACATGAGCAGCAGCAGAATCGGCAGTACCAGGGTGCTGGTGATCACCTCCGGCTGCCGCGACCAGCGCCGCAGCAGGCGACCGGTCTCGACCAGGGTCTGCGATCCCAGATCGCCGATCCGGTTGCCCAGCACGGGAGAATCGCCCATCACCACCTCACTCATCCCCGGCGCCCTTCCGCTCGCACCGCGAGAACCGCGGCCACCACGAACAGCACCGCGATCCAGATCGCGGCCACGCCGAGTTCGGAGGTGTACTCCCCTGCGGCCAGTCCACGCAGCGCGTCGGTGATCCGGGAGACCGGCTGATTGCGCACGTACGGCTGGATCCAGTCCGGGAAGCCCTGGACCGGAACGAATCCGGTGGAGGTCATCACCAGCAGCAGCTGCGGACCGAACAAGACGGTGCCGCTGAGTTCGCTGTTGCGGGTGATGGTGCCGAGCGCATCGGTGGCGATCACCAGGGTGGCGCCGAAGGCCAGGACCACCAGCACGAAGACCAGCGCGGAATCCGCGCTGTGGAATCGGAATCCGAAACTCGTGCCGATGACCAGCGCCCCGGCGAAGGCGGCGACGGCACGCACCAGATTCGCCGACATCCGCGCGGTCACCGGAATCCACGGCGGCACCGGCATCGCCCGCAGCCGCGTGGCCATGCCGCCGACGACCTCTCGCGCCGCCCGGTCGCCGGCGAACATGGAGGTGAAGAACATGGCGAAGACCGCGATCAGCGGAAGCAGATACTGGGCGTAGTCGATACCGCCGGCTTCCATCGAATGCCGCAGCGGCACATAGAAGCAGACGAAGAACACCACGGGCGCCGCGAAGGCCAGCACGAGATCGCCTTCGCGCAGGGCGCTGCGAATCATGCGCCCGCTCAGGGCGGACCACTGCAGACCGGCCGGAACCCGGAACAGTTCCGGCGTTTCGGTGGTCGCCGCGGTCATGCCGATACCTCTTCGGCCGGTTTGGTCAGCTGGATGAAGACCTCGTCGAGGGAGGGGCGGCGCAGCGCGATGTCGATCAATTCGATTCCCGCGGTGTTGATCCGGTCGAGCGCCTCCGACAGCGTCACCGCGCCGCCGGGCGCCGGCACCGACACCCGGTCCTGCGATTCGGCGATCGTGACCTCGCCCAGGTTCGCCAGCGCGGCGGCCACGGCCGGCACATCCGCGGCGTCGACCGGAACGACCTCGCAGTAGCTGTCGCCGGAGCGGGCCTTGAGCTGATCGGCGGTTCCCTCGGCGATCACGGTGCCCTTGTCGACGACGATGATGTTGTCGCTCAACGCATCCGCCTCCTCGAGGTACTGGGTGGTGAGCAGGATCGTCACGCCCTGTTCCTTGAGCGAGCGCACCAGCGCCCACAGGCTCTGGCGGCTGACGGGGTCCAGGCCGGTGGTCGGTTCGTCGAGGAATACGACGCGTGGCGGGCGGACCAGTCCGCAGGCGATGTCGATGCGCCGGCGCATACCGCCGGAGTACTGGCCGACCCGTCGTTGCGCCGCCTCGGTGAGCGCGAACTGTTCCAGCAGTTCCTCGGCGCGCTGAGCGGCGGCCTTGCGCCGCAATCCCATCAGCCGGGCGAAGAGCACCAGATTCTCCCGGCCGGTGAGCATTTCGTCGAGCGCCGCGTACTGCCCGGTCAGCATGATCGACGACCGCACCTGCGCGGCCTGGGTGACCACGTCGAAGCCGGCCACCCGCGCACTGCCGGCATCGGGCCGGATCAGCGTCGACAACACCGACACCGTGGTGGTCTTCCCCGCGCCGTTGGGCCCGAGCACGCCCAGCACACTGCCCGCGGGGGCGCTGAAGCTGATACCTCTCAGCGCGCGCACCGCGCCGAAGGTCTTCTCCACGCCGTCGACGACGATCGCGTCGTCCGTATCCGCCGGACCACCCATTGAATTCGACACCATGCTCTCCGTCCGAGCGCCCGCCCTTTTACTTTGGTAAGGCTAACTTGATTATTCGACGAACTCCACCGCTTCGACATCAGCCGAGGAGCGTCACCACCTCGTCGAGGGAGGCGCCGCCGAGGATGGCGGTGACCGGGAGGTCCCGCCGCAACTCGGTCTCGACCCGCTTGCGCAGATCGAGCGCCTGCAGCGAATCCAGACCCAGCGCCACCAGCGGAACCGAGCCGTCGACGGCTTCGTCCGGCTCCAGCCCCATCACCACGCGCAGCGCATCGCGCACGGAGTCGGCGACGTCGCGTGGCGCGGCCGGAACTTCGGCGGCTGGCTCGGGTTCGGCGGCGGGTTCGGCGGGCGGCGCAGGTTCCGGCTCGTCGTCGGGTAGTGCGGCGAACAGCGGTGCGAAACCGAAGACCGAGAACAGGTCTCGGATCCGTCCCCACTGCGCGGCGGCGACCAGAACGTTGGCCGCACGCGGCGCGAAACCGGCGGCGACCGCCACCGCCGGGTCCATCGGCAGCAATCCGGTGCCGCTGATGCGGGCCAGCGCCTCGGCGTGGTCGGCGCCGACCGCCCGCCACAGACCCCACTGCACCGACGAGCATCGGATGCCCTCGGCCCGGTAGTGCGCGGCCTGCGCGTCCAGCATGCGGTTGACCGCCGAATAGACCATGTGCCCGCGCCCGCCCAGCGTGGCCGACAGCGAGGAGCACACCACGATGCGGCCGTCGTCGGTGCGCGGGAAGATGCGCGTGAGATTGTGCAGCACAACGGATTTGGCGGTCGCCGCCGCGCGGATGGCGGCCGGGTCCGGATCGGCGGCCGCCGCCTCGTAGTCCACGGCGGCGTGCACGATCAGGGTCGCCGGACTCGCGGCGTATTCCGCCGCCAGGGCGCCGAGCGCCTCCGGATCACCGGCGTCGCAGCGCCGCACGACGACCTCGGTGTCGTACCGGGCTCCGATCTCGGCGATGCGCGCCCCGGCGGCGGCCGTACCGCCGGATCTGCTGATCAGCGTGATCCGGCCCGCGCCCGCGGCGGCGAACTGCGCACAGAAATCCAGCCCCAGTTTGCCGGTGCCGCCGACGATCACGACCTCGCGCAACTCCTCCGCACGCAACGGGGCATCGCCCACGGTGTCGTCGAGGATCAGCCGTTTGGCGTAGAAGCCGCCGTCGCGCACGGCCAGTTCGGGTTCCGCGGCGACGTGGATCGCACCGAGCAGCGCCTTGGCCGCCGCGGTGGCGTCGACCCCGGCGCCCAGATCGGCATGCCGGAAGGCGACGCCCACGTGTTCGGCTGCCAGACAACGGAATCCGGCCTGCACTGCGGCATGGAACGGATCCGGCAGGTCGGATTCGACGACCTGTTCGCCGCCGCTGGTCACCAGCCAGATATCGCCGATGCCGTCCAGGTCGTCCAACCAGGCTCGGGCGCCGAGGAATTCGGCGACGTCGGGTACGGGCCCGTTCGCCGACGAGGGCGGGACCAGCACCACCACGGTGTCCGGCCTTGTGCCGGAACCCGGCTCGACGACCGTGGCGCCCTGGCGCGGCGCGGCCGCGCGGACGGCAGCCGCGAGTTCTTCGTTCGCGCCGGCCGGATCGATCACCACGAAGGTCCGTGGCGGCACCATCGTTCGCCGCTGCAACCGGGTCCAGGTCTCCACCACCCGTTGCGGGGCGACCGTCGAGTCGTCGGAATCGCTGTCGGTGAGCGGCTTGTGCGCGGCGCGTGCGTAATCGAACGGCGCCCACAGCGATTTGGCGCTCATCTGCGTATTGGGGAAGTCGAGCAGCGGCAGGGCGGGCACACCCCCGTCGCCGGGTTCGCGCAGCGCCTCCCATCGATAATTCGCGTCGTGCACCGCGACGGTCGCCAGATTGCGGGTGAATTCCCGCAGATCCGCGGCGGTGCGGCGCGAGGTGCCCAGCGCCTGGAATTCCCGCTGCCCCGAAATCTCCGCCAGATTCTCTTGCATCGCCAACATCAGCGTCGGATGTTCGGAGATCTCGAGGAAGGTGGTCACCCCGGCGTCCGCGGCTTTCCGGATCGCCAGGTCGAAACGCACCCGGTTGCGCAGGTTCAGGTACCAGTAGTCGACGATCGACAGACCCGAATGGATGCGGTCGCCCATGGTGGCGCCGATACAGTCGATTTCGGTGTCGGCGAAGGTATGGTTGTCCATCTCCGGACCGACCGTGGCAGCCAGCAATTCGCGCCCGGTACTCACGTAGGAGGTGTGCGCCGGATACTGGACGCGGATTTCCTTCGCGAATTTCCCTGCGGCGTTCAGTGTTTCGACAATGCCCACGACCGCGGCGCGTTCGCCGGAGATCGCGATGATGTGGCGGGAGTTGATCACCGACAGCTCCACGAAGTCGGCCTGCCGCGCGATCAGGTCCTCGCACTCGTCGCGATCGATGCCGAGCACCGCCATGGAATAGCCATTCAGCTTGCGATCGTCGACGATCTGCGCCCGGGTGGTGACGATCCGCACCGCGTCCCGCAGGGTCTGGGCCCCGCTCACACAGGCTGCGGCGATCTCCCCCTGCGAATGCCCCACCGTCACTGCCGGGGCGACCCCGGCGGCCTGCCACATCGCGGCCACACCGACCATCTGCATGAACAGTGCCGGTTGCACGGTCAGCGCCTTGTCGTCGGCCTGCCGGTCGGCCTCGAGCAGATAGGCCCGCGGTGACCAGCCGTAGAGATCGTGAAAGACCTTGTCGCACTCGTCGACTGCGTCGCGGTAGGCCGATGAGTGCTCGTAGAGCATCGCGCCCATGCCCGGGCGCTGGCTGCCCTGACCGGGAAAGACGTAGGCCACACGCTGCGCGGTCGCGGCGCGCTCCGATCGCACCACCGCCGGATGCGGGCGGCCGTCGGCCACGGCGCGCAGCGCGGCGATCACGTCGGTCTGCGCATCGGCCATCACCAGGGCACGGTGGCGGCGCGGCGACCGGGTGCGAAACAGCATGTCGGCCACGCGATCCGGCGTCACCTCGGGATGGCCGGCGAGGTAGTCCGCGATCGCGGCCGCCTCCGATCCCAGCAGATCCGGATTGTCGCTGCACAGCAGGATCGGAACGCTGCCGTCGGGCAGGCGGTAGCTAGACATGACTCTCCTCTTCGGCCGGAACGGCCAGCAGCGCATGGGCATTCGTGCCCGAGACGCCGAACGACGACACCGCCGCGTAGCGCACACCGTCGTGCGGCTGCCAGTCCTCGAGCTTCGCGGCCAGCCGCAAACCGGTCGCGTCCCAATCCACCTTGCCGGTCGGATTGTCGGCGAAGCGGGTCGGCGCGATCTGACCGTGCAGACCGCTGAGCAGCACCTTGATCAGGCCGAGCATGCCCGCCGCCGCCTGGGCGTGGCCCAGATTCGATTTCACCGAGCCCAGGCGCGCGGAGCCCGAACCGTAGACGCGGTCCAGCGCCTCGAGTTCAAGTGGGTCCCCGACCGCGGTCGCGGTGCCGTGTCCCTCGATCATGCCGACGACCTCGGGCGCAATACCCGCTGCCGCCACGGTCGCGCGGATCAGCCGCTCCTGGGCGCGGCTGCTCGGCACGGCGATCGGCGCCCCCGCGCCGTTGTGATTGACCCGGGTGGCGAGCACCCGGGCGTAGATCCGGCGACCGGCCGCACGGGCCCGCGATTCGCGTTCCAGTACGAGAACGCCCGCGCCCTCGCCCCACAGCGTGCCGTCGGCGGCATCGGAATACGGTTTGCACTGCCCGTCCGCGGCCAGCGCGTTGTTCTTGGAGAATTCGAAGAACGCGGCGGGCGAACCCATCACGCACACGGCCCCGGCCAGCGCCCAGTCACATTCCCCGGCGCGGATCGCCGCCGCCGCCATATGCACCGCCGACAGTGACGAGGCACAGGCGGTGTCGACCACGATCGACGGGCCGCCGAGACCGAGACAGTTGGAGATCCGCCCCGCCACCGCCCCGAGCGCGGCACCGGCCGCGCGGTAGCCGGAGTAGTCGTTGACCTCGGCGCCGTGCGGACCGTATTCGGTCGGTGAGGCGCCCATATAGCAGCCCACCTCGTCACCGTCGACGGCCGCGGGATCGATGCCGGCGTTCTCCAGCGCCCGCCAGGCCACCCGCAGCGCCACCCGCTGCTGCGGATCCATCGCGACGGCCTCGCGCGGGGTGATGCCGAAGAACATCGGATCGAATTCCGCTGCGCGAGCGAGGAATCCGCCGGCGTCGCAGACCGGGGCCCAGCCTTCGTGGCGCGACAGGTTCAGCAGTTCGGCGAGCGGCCAGCCCCGGTCGCGCGGGAACGGCCCGGTCAGATCGCGGGCCTGCGACAGCGCCGCCCAATACTGGCCGGGCGTCTCGATGCCGCCGGGCGCCTCGACGGCAAGGCCGCTGACGACGATCGGATCCGCCTCGCTCATGATGTGGTCTCCAGTTCCGCGATCAGCAGCTCCGCGATGCCCTCGACGTGGTCGTGCAGGTAGAAGTGGCCACCGTCGAACATCGACACCGACACGTTCGAGTCGGTGTGCTGCTGCCAGCCGTAGAGGTCGCCCATGGTGACGTACTCGTCGTCGTTGCCGCCCATCGCCTGGATGGGAGCCTGCACCCGCACATCCTCGGGGCACGAGTAGCGGTCGAAGGCGGCGTAGTCGGCCTTCAGCGCCGGGAGCGCCATCCGCATCAGCTCGCGATTGCCGAGCAGATCCGAGCCGGTGCCCTCCAGCCCGGCCATATGGTCGAACAACTGTTCGTCCTCGGTGGGATGGTTCGGCATCTCGGCGACCCGCCCCGGTGGCACCGCGCCCGAAACCGCGAGCAATCGCACCGGAACTCCTTCGGATTCGGCGATGCGCACGAATTCGAAGGCCACGATCGACCCCATGCTGTGGCCCAGCACCGTGATCGGCTCGTCGCGATTCCACGGGGAGAGCGCGAATTCGTCGAAGGCGCCCTCGGCGATCTCGGGCAACGTCTGCAACGCGGCCTCGCGAGCCCGGTCCTGGCGCCCGGGGTACTGCAGCACACCGACATCGAAATGTTCGCGCAACTGCTTCGAGAAGGGCCGGTAGGTCGATGCGCCGCCGCCCGCGTGCGGGCAGATGATCAGCGGTGCGCTCGCGCCGCGCGGTGCGTGGAACTGCCGGATCCAACCGGGTGCTGCTGCCATGCTCGTATGACTCCTCATGTCTGTCACTGCCACATCCGCCGCATCACCAGCAGGCCCTGATCCTCGTCGTCGATCACGGTGGTGTCGGCGACGGCGCGGTCGGGCTGTTCGGCGATGGCGCGCAACGTATTCCGGAAGGCGGTCTCGACGATGCGGGCATCGTCGGCTTCGAAGCTGTCCTCGGCGTAGAACACCACGGCCTGCACGGCGTCGCCGGGCAGCAGGGAATTCGCCGGGAAGATCATCAGCAGCAGGGCGTTGTCGGTGGCGCCGCCGCCCTCGAACGACACCAGCTCCAAACCGCCCTCGCGCAACGAGGTTTCCAGCTCGTCGCGGCCCGGCGGATAGGACTGGAAGACGAACATGCTGTCGAACAGCTTGCGCGCCGCCGGGCCGGATCGTCCCGCCGCCCGCATCGCCGAGGTGAGCCGGTACTGGTGGTACTCCATCAGTTCCACGCGATGACGTTGCATCTCGGCGAGATGGTCGCGCCAGGTGCGGTCGCCGGCCAGGTCGATCGCGACCGGGATGGTGTTGGCGAAACAGCCGACGGCATGGTCGACGCCGTCGAGATCGGCGGGCCGGCCCGACACCACCTCACCGAACACCGTTGCCTGCTCGCCGGTGACGTACCGCAGCGCGTTCGCCCAGGCGAGCTGGCAAACCAGGCTGAAGGTGGCGCCCTGCTCCGCGGCCAGTTCGGTGGCGCGCGCGACCGTGTCGTCGTCGAGGACGAATGTGCGTCCTTCCGGCACGCCGCCACTGTCGGGCGTGCGGGCCGGGGCGACGAGGCACGGTCGCACATCCTCGAGATAACTCTGCCAGGCCGCCTCGGTGGCCTGCTCCCGATCCCGGGTGCGGCGCAGGAAGCGCGCGAACGTCTCCGGATCACCGAGCGGCTGCCCGCCGCGACCGGCGTATTCGGCGAAGATCTCGCGCGGCAGCAACTGGCCCGACCAGCCGTCGGTGAGCAGATGGTGCGAGGTCAGGACGACCATGTGGTGGTCGTCGGGAAGATGCACCACCGTCACCCGCAGGAGCGGTCCGTGCGTGAGGTCGAAATGTTCGGCCTGGTCGGCGCGGAAGAACTCCCGCAACCGCTGCTGTGCGTCGGGCAGGTCCGCGAAGTCGATCTCGCGCACCGGGATCCGCATGTGGTCGGCGACCACCGCGTACGGCTGTCCGGCATGGGACACCGAAATCGATACGCGCAGATTGGGATAGCGGTTCAGGACGGTGTCGAAGGATGCGGCCAGCAGCGGCAGGTCGAGTGCGCCGCGCACCCCGATCAGCGTCTGCACGTTGTAGACGTCGTTGCCCGCGGAGCCGAGTGCGGTGAAGTACAAGCCGGCCTGCAGCGGCGCCAGCGGATAGATGTCCACACAGCCGCGATACAGCGCCTGCCAGCGATCCAGATCCAGCTGGGACACCTCGTCGGCGACCACGTCGCTGGGCGTGAGGCGGCGAATGGGGTTGTCGCGCACTGTCTTCACGAGTTCACCCAGGCCCTCGGTCCACAGCTGGGCCAGTTCGCCGGCTTCGTCGTCGGACACCGGTCCCGCCGGGAAGCGGAAGGAGGCATGCAACCGCACGCTGTCGCCGTCGGCCAGTGCCACGGTGTTGATGTCCAGCAGGGCGGGGGCCGGCATGGCCGGATCGGCGTGACCACCCATATAGCCGAATTCCGGTGCGGCATCCCAGGTTCGGACCGATTCGCTGTCGGCGGCGCCGGAGGTGGCGAAGCGGCCCATGTAGTTGAAACTCACCTGCGGCGAGGGCGAACCCGCCAGCTCGGCGCGGGTGCCGGGGTTGAGCCGGCTCAGCAGTCCCCAGCCGATTCCCGATTCGGGCACCGCGAGCAGTTGCTCCTTGACCGCTTTCACCGCGGACTCGACCTGCTCGCCCGCATCCGGGATACGCAGCGACACCGGATAGGTGGTGGTGAACCAGCCGACGGTGTTGGCCAGATCGACTCCGCTGAACAAGGTTTCGACCCGGCCGTGCCGTTCCATCGTCACCGCCACCGCCTGCGCGTCCCGGTCGCGACGGCGGCGGAAGCGATGGATCGCCACGGCCAGCGAGGCGACCTGGATGTCGAGGAAGTCGCAGCCGAAAGCCGTGGTGGCCGTGCTCATCAGGAACGCGGTGTCGTCCGCGTCGAGGGTGGCGGTGACCTCGCGGACGGTCGCGACGGTGTCGACGGCGGGGTCCAGCGCGCGGCTGCCGAGCAGCGGATCCACCGCCTCGGCGGCCGCGCGCCAGTACGGCAGCGTCGCGAGGACGGCGTCGCTGTTCGCCACATGCACCAGGCTGGTGTTCCAGGTCTTGACCGAGGTCCCCGGTTGCGGTTCGACCGTCGCGGCCGCGACACCCCACAGGCCGCGCAGATCGTCGTGCAGAACCCGCCAGGACACACCGTCGACCACCAGGTGGTGGACGACCAGCAGCAGCCGCCCCTGCGTTCCGTCGGCGGAGTGCACCCAGGCGGCGGCGAGCATGCGGCCCGCGGCGGGGTCCAGCTGCGCGCTCAACTCGGCCAGCTGCTCGTTCAGGCGCGCACCCGCGGTGCGATCCCAGTTCTCGTCGCCGATCACGATCTCCGCGACGGTGGGCGCGGCGGCCGGCTCGTCCGGTTCCGGGACGTAATAGGCCGTGGCGCCCTGTGGATCGGTGCCGAGCCGGGCACGCAGCATCGGATGGCGTGCGGCCAGCGCCGAGACCACCTCGGCGATCTGCTCACGTGTGCTGTGCGCGGGGGCCACGACCGCGGTGGCCTGGGTGTAGGCGTGGTAGTCGCCGGATTGTTCGGTCAGCAGGGCCGCGATGGGGTTGAGCGGGATCCAGCCGGCCGGGCTGTCCGCCTCGACCAGGGCCGGGCCGCTGTTCTCGACGATCGGCTCGCACGCCGCGGCGATGCGGGCGATCGTGCGCGCGTCGAACAGGGCGCTGGTGGTGATCAGCAATCCGTACTTCTTCAACGCCGACGCCATCCGGATCGCGCTGATGGAATCGCCGCCCAAAGCCAGGAAGTCGTCGTCGGCCGCCAGCGCGGGGGTATCGCCGAGGTGCAGCACCGCGCGCACCACCTCCGCGACCGCGGCTTCGGCGCCCGCGCGCAGTTCCCGGCCGTGGCCGGTGCTGCCACCGAGATCCGGTTGTGGCAGTGCCCGGCGGTCGAGTTTGCCGTTGGCGGTCAGCGGCAGTGCCCCCAGTTTCACCAGTGCCGTGGGGATCATGTATTCCGGCAGGCGTTGTGCCAGTGCGGCTTTGATGCGCTCGGTGTTCTCGGCGTCGCCGCCGGTGGCGAATTCCGAATTCGCTTCGGGCACATAGTAGGCCACCAGCGCCAGGTCGTGGCTCTGCGCATTCTGCGGCACGGTGATCGCCACGGCGGAGGCGATGCCGGGTACGCGGCGCAGCACGGTGCCGATCTCACCGAGTTCGATGCGATGCCCGCGCACCTTGACCTGATCGTCGACGCGGCCCAGATATTCCATGCGGCCCTGCGAATTCCAGCGCACGATATCGCCGGTGCGATACATCCGGGCACCGGGCTCACCGGCGAACGGGCACGCCACGAAGGCTCCGGCGGTCAGATCGGGGCGGCGGTGGTAGCCCTGCGCGAGCTGCACACCGCCGAGGTAGAGCTCACCGATCACGCCGGGCGGGACCTGCCGCAACCGCTCGTCCAGCACGTAGACCGACGAATTCCATTCGGGCAGGCCGATGAGCGCCGGCTCGAGCGCAGCGCCGGCCGTGGCTTCGGTGGTCGTGCGGCCGGCGAAGTCCTCGTGCATGAGGTCCATCGAGCCCTCGGTGGGGCCGTAGAGGCCGAGCACCGTTCCGCCGAAGAAGCGGCTCGATTCCTCGACCAGCGCCGGCGGTACCGCCTCGCCACCCAGGTATACGTAACGCATGGATTGCAGCCGGGCCGGATCCGGTCCGGCGTCGATGAAGGCGCGAACCACGCTGGGCACCAACGAGATCTGTGTGATGCGATGCCGGTGGATGATCTCGGCGAGTGCCTCCACGTCGGCCTGCCACCACTGCGGCGGCGGCAGCACCGTCGCCGATCCGGTGCACAGCGCGTTCACCAGTTCGAAGACCGAGACGTCGAAGCCGATCGGCGCCTTCTGCAGGATGCGCTCTTCGCCGAAGCCGAGATAGTCGCGCATCCACTGCACGTGGTTGGCGATGCCGCGGTGGTGGATCACGACACCTTTGGGGCGGCCGGTCGTGCCGGAGGTGTAGAGCAGATAGGCGGGGTCGAGCGGATGCAGAGGCCGCGGCAGTGCGGCCTGTGACAGCTCCGAGCCGTCGAGTGCGGACAATCGTTCGATCACCTGCGGGGCGGTGAGATCGATTGCGGGAACCACGGTTTCGACACTCAGCGCCTTGTCGGCCGATGTCAGCAGCAGCGCCGGTTCGGCATCGCCGAGCATGTACTCGATGCGGTCGATCGGGTAGCTGGGGTCGATCGGGAAATACACCGCGCCGACGCGCAGCACCGCCGCGAACGCGATCGGCAGCCGTTCACTGCGTTCGGCGTACACACCGACGCGATCGCCGGGTCGCACCCCGTCTTCCAGCAGCAGTCGCGCGAGCCGGTTCACCCGGGTATCGAATTCGTGGTAGGTCAGTTCGATATCGCCGAACACCACGGCCGTGCGGTCCGGATAGGTGCGCGCGGAGGCGCGGATCATCGCGTCGGCGGTCTCCGCCTCGATCGGCACCGCGGCGCCGTGCGACCACTGTGCCAGCGCCGCGCGGTCGGTCGGCGACAGCGTGGCCAGCTCCGATACCCGCCGATCGGCGGTCGCGGCGGCGAGCACCAGATCGATGTACTCGTGCAGGCGATCGACCGTGACGGCGTCGAAAAGGTCGGTGCGATAGGTGATCTGGACGTCGGTCCGATCACCGTGCATGAACGTCTCCACCACCAGCGGCAGCAGGGCGGCGCCGTTGTCCATCAGCTCCCAGCTGGTGGTGACGCCCGGCAGCTGGGGGCCGTCGATCTTCTGGTGCAGGAACAGCACCATCGTGTCGAACAGGTTCGAGCCGACGTTGCCGGTCGCGGCGTTCACCGCGCGGACGATGCCTTCCTGCGGGAAATGCTTGTGCCCGAACGCGTCGGTGATCACGCCGCGCACCTGTTCGACCAGCTCGGCGAAGCGCTGATCGTCACGGCCGGCGATGTGCAGCGGGAGCATATTGCTGAGATTGCCGATCAGCAACTCCATCCCGGACTCTTCGCGGTTGGCGACGGTGGTGCCGATGACCATGTCGCCGCGCCCGGTCATCTCGCGCAGCGCGACATAGTAGGCGGCGAGGAATACCGAGAACGGGGTGGTGCGCAGTTCGGCGGTGAGGCGGCGCAGCGCGGTGTCGGCGGCCGCGCTCAGCGGGCGATCGCAGCGGGCGCCGCGTTCGGCGGCCGCCACGGGACGGCGATCGTAGGGCAGTTGCAGCTCCGGGAGTTCACCGTCGAAGCGACTCTGCCAGAAGCGAATATCCTCGGCATGGTCCTCGGCGGCGAACCGGTCGGCCTCCCATTCGGCGAAATCGGCGACCTGCAACCGCAGCGGCTCCACCGTGACCGGGCCGGTCAGTGCCTGCCGGTAGAAGTTCTCCACATCCCGGGAGAGGGCGGGCAGCGTCATCCCGTCCCACGCGATGTGTTGAATCACCACCACCGCGACCAGTTCCGCGGCGGATATCCGGACGAAGGTCACTCGCAGCGAGGATTCCGCGGTCAGATCGAAGGTTTCGCGGGCCGCGGCCTCGGTCAGCTCGCGCAAACGCCGCCGGGCCTGCTCCTCGGCGAGACCGGACAGATCCTCCTCCACCAGCCGGGGCGGCAGGTCGGCGTGGATCCGCTGATAGGGCTCACCGTCCTCATCGGTGTGATAGGTGGTGCGCAGCACCTCGTGCCGCTCGACGAGCGCGGCGAAGGCCGTGCGCAGCGCCGCCACATCGATCGGCTCGGCGTGCACCGCGCTCTCGAAGGTCAGCGCCAGGCACAGGTTGTAGGCGGAGCTGCCGGGCGAAATCTGCTGATGCGCCCACACGTAACGCTGTCCGAACGACAACGGCGCCCGCTGCGGATTCCGGCGTACCGGCACCGCCGCGGCGGTGGCCAAACCTTCCTCGGCGAGCCGAGCCGCCATCGCTACCTGCAGGTCTTCCAGCGAACGCATCTGACGAACCAATCTGTCTACAACGAAAACTCGGGGCCCGGTGCTGCGGGGAGCTCAGTTCCGCGGCGGAGCGAGGGTCGAATCAATCTGGGGCACAGGCACTTCGGCCAGCTCCAGCAGAATTCGCGACACCTGCGCCAAGCGACCCGGGGTGGTCTCGTCGGCCTGCAGCTGCGCGGCGATGCGGCGCACGGTCCGTCCGCCGAACACCGCGGTGACACCGAATTTCTCGACCGCGAGCAGTCCGCGCACCTTGGCGGTGAGCGTGGTGGCCAGGATCGAGTTGCCGCCGATCTCGAAGAAATCGGTTTCCACACCCACCGTCTCGACACCGAGGATCTGCGCCGCGATATAGGCCAGCGCCGCCTCGATCTCGTTCGCGGGCGGCACCGCGGACGCGCCGGCATCGGGGGCGCCGGCCTCGACCAGCCGCCGGATCGCGGCCCGGTCCAGTTTCCCGTTGGGAGTCAGCGGGATCTCGGTCACGATCTCGATCAGGTCCGGGATCATGTGGGCGGGAAGCAGATCTCGCAGCGCTGCCCGCAAGTCGTCGGTGGTGACACCGCCGGCCCGCACCGCGGCGGCCAACCGGCCGGAACCGGTCACCAGGGCGACGGCCTGCGCGACGGTCGGCAGCGTGGTCAGCGCGGTTTCGACCTCACCGAGTTCCACGCGGTAGCCGCGAATCTTGACCTGATGGTCGGCGCGACCGAGGAAGTCGACGGTGCCGTCGGGCAGATAGCGGGCCAGGTCGCCGGTGCGGTACCAGCGCAGACCGCCGTATTCGACGAAGCGCTGCGCGGTGCGTTCCGGGTCGCCGCGGTAGCCGTCGGCCACACTGGTTCCGCCGATCCACAATTCGCCGACGACCCAGTCCGGGCAGTCCTCGCCGCGCTCGTTCACCACCCGCATCGCCACATTCGCCAGCGGCGTGCCGTAGGGCACGGTGGCACGGTCGGCCGGGAAGTCGTCGGTCACTTCGCAGACGGTCGAGTGGATCGCGGCCTCGGTGGCTCCGCCGAGACCGGCGAAACGCAGGCCCGGCACCGAGGCGCGCAGGCGATGTGCGAGTTCGGCGTCGACCCGGTCGCCGCCGGTGACGACCACCCGGAGTGTGCGCAATGCCTCCGCGTCGGCGGAGTCCAGCAGCATCCCGATCAAGCCGGGCGCGCAATTGAGCACGCTCACTTCGTCTTCGGCGATCAGCCGGGCCCACGCCTGGGCGTCGCGCTCGATCTCGGCGTCCACGCACACCAGCGCACCGCCCAGAGCGAGCGGGGCGAAGCTGTCGAAGACCGACAGATCGAATTCCAGCGACGACAGGCCCAGCAGCCGAGCGCTCGCATCCAGGCCGAAAGAGGCGGCGAGGGCGTCGATGGTGTTGGCGGCGGCGCGATGGCTGACCTCCACGCCCTTGGGCTCACCGGTGGATCCGGACGTGAACAGCACGTAGGCGACGGCGTCCGGATCACTGGCGTAGGCGCGCTCGAGGCGACGGCCGGCCAGCGCGGTGGTCAATTCGACGGCGGTGACGTCGGCCGGGAGCTCGAGGGCCGCATCGGTGAGCGCGACCCGGGCGCCCGCGCGTGCCAGAATGCGGTCGCGTCGCGCCGGCGGCTGACCGGTACCGATCGGCACATAGGCCGCACCCGCGGCCAGCACACCGAGGACGGCCGGAATCTGCCGGTGGCCCTTGGGAATCACCACCGCGACGGTATCGCCCGGCCGCACACCGGCATCGGTGAGCGCGGCGGCCACCGCGAGCGCCTGATCGGCCAGATCGCCGTAGTCGCAGGCACCGCCGCGCCAGCGCAGGGCCTCGGCCTCCGGCTTGCGCCGGGCCCGGTCGAAGAAGTCACCGTGCAGCGTGCGGGCCTGCCAGTCGGTGAAGGTGTCGTTCACCCGCTCGCGCACCGCACGCTGCTGCGCCGGCAGCTCGATCGACAGCGGTGCGGTCCAGTCCGCACCCGGCTCGGCGAGGGCCAGCAGCAGGCGGCGGAATTCGGCGAACATCGCCGCGACCACGCCCTCGGGCATGGCGTCTCGGCGCACATCCCAGTTGACCAGCAGACCGCCGCCCAGTTCGGCGACCTGCGCGTCGAGATCAACCTGCGGGCCCTGCGACAGAATCCACACCGGCTCGCCGAACAGGGTGGTGACCCGCTCGGAGAAGAGCTCGCCCAGGTCCAGGCCGGAGGTGAAGACCACCGACGGCGTCACCGGACCGCCGCGCAAGCGGCCGAGATCGCGCAGCACATCCAGGCCCTCGTATACGGAATGCACGGCGCAGGTGTGCAATTCGCGTTGCAGGCGCTTGGCGCGGGCGACCATCGATTCCGGCGCGCGGGCGTCGACGTCGACCAGAACCGAATTGGTGAAGTCGCCGACCACACGGTCGATATCGTCGTGCAGCGGCTCCCGGTCGAACAGCGGGACGTTCAGCAGGAAACGCTGCCGCGCGGACCAGCGCGCGATGGCTTCGGCGAACACCGTGGCCAACGCCACCGCCGGAGTGACACCGTGACTGTGGGCGAGCTTGTCGAATCCGGCCTTGGCCTCGGGTTCGAACCAGTGGTGCAGCCGGATGCTGCGGCTCGGGTCGGCGCGCTCGTCCTCGGCCAGGACCGGCAAAGACGGGATATCGGGCAGGTCGGCGAGTCGCTGCTCCCACCAGGCCCGGGCCGCCGAATTGTCCGGGGTGTGGCGCGCTCTGGCGTCGAGGTATTCGCGGAAGGTGTAGCCGACGGTATCGGCCGGATCGGCGTCGCTGTCGTAGAGCGCGGCCAGATCGTCGAGAATTCGCCGGTAGCTCAACGCATCTCCGGCGAGCATGTCCACATCGACGTGCACGCGGTGGGCGTCGCCGGGCAGCAGGGTGAGGGTGATGTCGACGACCTGGCCGGCCTCGACATCCATCCGCTGATGACTTTTGGCCTGGCGCAGGCGTTCCAGTTCCGCGTCCGGATCGGCGGCCGCGCGCAGATCCTCCACCCGGAACACCGGGAGCAGCGGCTCGGGCAGCACGCGCTGCGTGCCGGCATCGGTGAACTGCACGCGCAACTGGGGATGGCGCCGGACCAGGCGTTCGACCGCACGGCCCATGCGCTCGGCATCGAGGCCGCGGCCGTCGAATTCGACGTAGAGATGGGCGGCGACGCCGCCGAGCCGCTGATCCTGGCGGCGGCCCACCCAGTAGGCGTGCTGCATGGTAGCGAGAGGGAATTCCTCGCCGTCGGCGAATGCGGCACCGCCTTCGGCAGGGGTGGCGGCGGGCGCGGGTTCGGGAGTGGCGCCGAGCAATTCGGCCCACGCGGAGATCGTCGGCGCGAGCGCGAGTTCGGAACTGCGGACCTCGTGGCCCTGTTTGCGCCAGCGACCGGCGAGGCGCATCAGCTTCATCGAATGCATGCCCAGGCCGACCAGATCGTCGTCGTATCCGATCGCCTCGGGCCGGATGCCCAGCTCCGCCGCCACGATGTCACGAACGTCAGCCTTGCCGAGCATCAGACAAACTCCTCACCGGCCGGAAATCGGGCCTCACCACCTACTTCAAAGGCTAGGCTTGCCTAACCTGCAAGCATAGTAGCCCACACGACCTCGACTGCCGTAGGGATGTGGTTTGGCTAACCTAACCCAGCTACCCTAACCCCATGGGCAAAGGCATCAACGGCGTCATCCTCAAGGCGCTGCGAGCGGACGACTACCGGCTGACCGTCACCTCCGTAAGGCAGATCGGCGACAAGTACCTGCGACTCGGCTTCACCGGTGGCGGTCTGCTGGCCGACCATCCCGTGCACCCCACGCAGTGGATCCGCATCTGGTTCCCCGACGAGAGCGGCACTCTGCAACAGCGCGGGTACACCCTCGTCGACCCCGATCCCGGCAACGACGCATTCGATATCGAATTCGCACTGCACGGCGGCCCGGCCTCCCGGTGGGCCGCACGCGCCGTGGTCGGCGACGAGATCGACGCCACCGTCATGGGCTCGAAATTCGCGGTGCCCGAACCGGTTCCGTCGGAATTCCTGATCTTCGGCGACAGCGCCTCGCTGCCTGCGATCAATTCGCTGCTGGATGCGATCGGTGAGACGCCGGCCCGGGTCTGGCTGGAATGGCAAGAGGAGTCCGAACAGTCGCTGCCGGTGCGCACCGGCCCCAAGACCGAGGTGACGTGGGTGCAGCGGGTGAACTACGGCCAGTTGCTGCGACAGGCGGCCGACTCGGTGACCTGCTCCCCCGACGCGTTCGGCTGGGCCGCCTGCGATGCCGCCACCACGCGCGCGATCACCAAATCGCTGAAAGCCAAACTGCCGAAACACAATATCGCCACCCGCGGCTACTGGCGGTGAGCCGTCCGGCGCGAAAAGCCTAGGCCGGCACCAGATGCCAGCCGGTCGCGCGGGACCGCTCCGACCAGAACCCGGCATAGCGGCCGCCGAGTTCGAGAAGTTCGGCGTGCGTGCCCCGTTCGACGATCCGACCCGCCTCCACGAACAGAATCTGATCGGCGTGGGCGATGGTGTCGAGCCGATGCGCCACCACGACGACGGTTTTGTCCCGCGTCAGTTCGTGGATGCCGCGCACCACCGCCGCCTCGCTGTGCGGGTCGAGCGCGCTGGTCGCCTCGTCGAGCAGCACGATCGGTGCGTCCTTGAGCAGCGCGCGGGCGATCGAGACCCGTTGGCGCTCACCACCGGACAGCGCCGCGCCGCCCTCGCCCACCGCCGAGTCCCAGCCGTCGGGCAGTTGGCCGACGATCTCGTCCACGCGGGCGATCTCCGCGGCGCGGCGCACCTGCTCATCGGTCGCGTCCGGATTGCCGACGCGGATGTTGTCGGAGATGGTCTCGTTGAACAGATAGACGTCCTGGAAGACCAGCGACACCTGGCGCAGCAGGGTTTCCGAGGGCTGCCGGCGCACGTCGTGGCCGCCGACGGTGATGCTGCCGGATTCGACGTCGTAGAATCGGGAGGCCAGCTTGAGCAGCGTGGTCTTACCGCCGCCGGAGGGGCCCACGATCGCCGTGGTGGTGCCGCTCGGCACGGTGAAAGACACACCGTCGACGACCTTTTCACCAGCACGGTAGCCGAATTCGACATTGTCGAAGACGATCTCGGGCGCACCGGGGGTCACCGGTTCGGTGGCCTCGGCCAGATCGTGCTCGGCGAGGAAGTTCGTGATCCGGTCGGCGGCGTCGCCGGCGCTGCGGATCGCGGTGCTGAGCTGCGCGGCGCGGTTGATCGGTTCGATGAACCGCGAGGTCACCGCGATCAACGCGATCGTGGCCGGAATAGAGAGGTCGCCGCCGGTCCCGCGGGCCACCACCACCGACACCACGATCAGGAAGACGATCTGCACGCACAGTGCGAACACCATCAGCCCCGGCACGCTGGCCACGATCATGCGCTTGGACGCGGCCTCCTGGTCGCGCAACGCCCGGGTGAGTGCCCGGTTGCCCGCGCCCACCGCACCGAAGGCCCGCAGTACGGGCTGCGCCTGCGCGAACTCCACGACCCGCGAATTGGCTTCTGCCGCAGCGGCATCGAGCCTGCGGTCGGCGCGGGTGTAACTGTTGTTGGCCCAGCTGCTGACCACCAGCAGCACCGGCAGGCTGACCAGCATGACCAGCGCGATCCGCCAGTCGATGAAGGCGACCCCGATCGCGACGCCCACCGGAACCAGGACCGCGGTCAGTACCGGTGCGAGCAGATAGTTGACGACGCTGAGGATTTCGCGCACGCCGCCGACCACCATGCGGGAGAGGGATCCGGCGTTGGCGGTGGCGAACCAGCCCAGCGGCAGCGTGCTCAGATGGTCGCCCAGCCGGGTCTGCACGCCGCGCAGCATGCCCACGCCGATCCGCAGGCCCACCAGCAACTGCTGATACGAACAGACCGAGGCGACGACCACCGCGAGCGCCAGCCAGGCGGTCCAGCGCCAGGCGCGTCCGAAATCACCGTCGAACAGCGCCTGCAGCACCGGAATCAGCAGCAGATAGGCCGCGATCTGGCCCAGCGCGCCCGCGCCGATGAGGGCCAGATGGCGCGGCACGTAGCGGCGCAGCTCCGGCGGAATGAGGCCGAAGATCTTCCTGATCACCGCAGTTCTCCTTCGGAGTCGGAAACGGCCGGCACGCCCACCGACGCCTGATTCTGTTCCCAGAGGCGCTGATAGAGCCCGCCGGCCACCGACAGCGTCGCGTGGTCACCCGTTTCGGCGAGTTCGCCGTTGTCCAGCACCAGAATTCGGTCGACGCCCGTGATGGTGTGCAGCCGATGCGCGATCACCAGTACCGTGCGCCCGGCGACCAGGACGGCGAGCGCGTCCTGCACCGCGGCCTCGGATTCCGGGTCGGCGAAGGCCGTGGCCTCGTCCAGCACCAGCACCGGGGTATCGGCCAGCAGGGTGCGAGCGATCGACAGGCGTTGCGCCTCACCACCGGACAGCACCGCGTCGACACCGATTTCGGAGTCGTAGCCGCGCGGCAGTTCCAGAATCCGATCGTGGATCTGGGCGGCGCGTGCGGCTCGCTCGACGGCGGCCGCATCCGCGTCCGGCCGGGCCAGCGCGATGTTGTCGCGGATCGTGCCGCGAATCATCCGCACGTCCTGCAGGACGAATCCCACGGTGCGGTAGAGCTCGGCGGTCGAGTACTCCCGGACATCCTTGCCGCCGATCGTGATCCGGCCCGCGGTCACGTCGTAGAAGCGCGGCAGCAGCCGGGCCAGGGTCGACTTGCCGGAACCGCTCGGGCCGACCAGGGCTGTGATAGACCCGGGCGCGAGTTCGAATTCGACCTCGCGCAGGACGGTGCGGTCGGCGCGATAGCCGAAGCTCACCTGTTCGAACCGGACCGCGAGTCCCGTGGCGGCAGGGTCACCGGCCGCATCCGCATCGGCAGCCTCGTCGCCGTCGGCCCGCACCTCGAGTTCGGGTGTCTGTTGCAACTGGTGCAGGCGCAACGCCGCGGCACCGCCCTCGCGCAGCGCCTGTCCGCCGAAGCCGATGCCCAGCAGCGCGCTGCCCAGACCGATCCCGAGCAGCAGGAACGGCAGGATGTCGACCGGATCGGTCCAGCCCAGATCGGCGAAGCCCACGCCGGCCACCACCACGACCAGCATGAGCAGCGCCGGGGTCAGCAGGATCTCGGCGGCCGACTGCAATTTCGTCATCGGCGTCTTCCACGCCAGCAGGCTCTCGGCGGTGTTGTCGACCGCGCGCTGGAAGGTGCTGTGCGCCTTGCGGGCCCGGCCGAACGCCCGCACCACCTGGATGCCGTCGACGAATTCGATGATGGACTGTTCGATGGCGCGTTCGTTGGCGTCGAAGACGGCGAAGCGTTCCTGATGCGCCTTACCCATCATGGCCGCCAGGCCGCGGGTGTAGAGCACCAGCGGCACCAGCAGGATCAGCGTCAGCCGCCAGTCGACGGTGAACAGGTAGATCAGCGCCACCAGTTGCACCGTCACCGCACCGACGAATTCCAATCGCGCGTGTGCGACCAGATAGTGCAGGGCCTCGACATCGTCCTGCAGGAACTTCTTCACCTCACCGGAACTGCGATCGGTGAACCAGCCCAGCGGCACCCGGGTCAGCTTGGCCGCCAGCAGTTGTCGCAGGGTGAGCTGGAATTTCGCGTCGACCATGTGGGTCCAGACCAGCGCCGCAGCCTGCAGCAGGCCGCGCAGCACCAGCACCACGACCGCGGCGATCACCAGCGTCCACACCCGGTCCTTGTCGATCGGCGCGGACAGCAGTTCCCGGCAGGCCTCGACGATCAGGATGAACGGCACCACCGCGCAGATCGAGGAGACCACGACGACCAGACTCGCCAGCGACAGCGCGCCGTTCACCGGCGCGAGCACCTGTTTGCGGGCCAGGCCGTCGGCGCGGCGCTGCTGTTTCAGCGCGACCCGGTCGGGTTCCAGCGGTGCGTCGGGCGTGCTCGGCGGCACCTGCCGCGCCGCCTCCGGCTCGGCCGGATCCACGGTCTGAACCGTCATCAGTCCTTCCCTCCCATAGCTGTCACCCTGCCTGTCGCTGTGCACCGGATTCGGACATTCCGACGGCGAAATCACACAGTATGGTGCGCCAGCGCTCGGCTCGCGCGTCTGCCCCGGCCTCGTCCAGCACCGCCGAGTTCACGTCGATGTGCGCGACCAGAACCGGACGCGCATCCTTCGACACCACCGCGGTGTTGAGGTCGATGGTGAAGCGCAGCGGCAGATCCGGATGTCCGGACGCACCGAATTCGGCGGTGAGCTCCGGCAACGGCACCGGCGTCCACGGGCCGCTGCCGAACTGCAGCACGTCGAAGCGGCCCAGGTGGTTGAGGCGAATCTGCCCGCGCGCGTGCGGGGTTCGATCGTGGACCGGTGCCCGGCCGGTCGCCGGCGTCCAGGTCTCGAGTTCGGCCGCCGGCACCAATGCCGTCTCCTCGACGGTGAACCAGCCGACGCGGCGGGTGTCGTCTCCGGGGTCGCGGCCGTGCGATTCGCGGGTCACCGCGATGCGACCGGTGGCGTCGGCGGTATCGGCGACCAGTCGCGCGCACGCGGCCAGCAACAGATCGTCCAGGGGGACATCGGTGTCCGCGCACCGGGCGAGCAGCGCCTCGGTGTCGTCGGGGCCCAGTTCGACGATTCGCTGGATGGCCTTACCGGCCCGATCGCTGCGCGGATCGGTGTAGCGGCCGCCGAGCGGTGTGCCCAGCGTCGGCGGAATGCCGGACCGGACGCCGTCGGGGCCGGAATCCGAAACCCGTTCGGCCCCGGTCTCGTTCACCGCGCCATCGCCCTGCTCGAGCCGGCGCAGATCGTCCACGAGAATCAGCCAGGACACCACGTCCACCGCCAGATGGTGGATCGACAGCACCAGTCGCGGCCGGTCGCCGGGCAACAAGGTCGCGGCCACCATCCGGCCGGCGTCCGGATCCAGCCGTTGCACGGTCGCCGCCAGATGATCTGCCGCACTCCGGCTTTCGTCCGGCGCCGCGACGGCGAACGATGCGGCCGCGCTCGAGCGGTCCTGCGCGATCAGGACCGGCCGCCCGTCGTCGCCGAACTCCAGGCGAGACCGGAGGGTGGGATGGGCGGTGGCCAAGTCCTCGAGCCGTCGCACGATCGCCTCGTGCGTGATCTCCGGATCGAGCGAGATCACCTGGGTTTGGGCGAGGAAGCGATAGTCGCCGTAGCCGAGGATCTCGTGCGCCAGGGCGGTGAGCGGTAGTACGGTTCCCGCCGGTGTCACCTCGGCATCGGCCTGGGCGGCTTCGGACGGTTCGTCCAGTCGCTCGGCCAGATCGCGAAGATCGGCCGCCGCCAGCACTTCTCGCGCCGAGACGCGATAGCCGGCGCCGCGCAGCCGCGACACCAGATCGATCACGCCGATACTGTCGATCCCCAGGTCCACCAGGCTGTCCAGGATGCCGATCCGCGACCCCGCGCCCATCGCCTCGATCAGCGCCAGCAGGGTGCGTTCGGTCTCGGTGCGCGGTTCGGCGTGGGCGCCGGTGCCGTCCGGGCGGGCCAGCAGTTCGGTCGCGACGTGCACATCGAGTTTGTCGTTGCGGTTCAACGGAATCTCGTCGACGAACACGATGCGGGTGGGGACCAGGAACTGCGGCAGCCGCCGGGCCAGATCGGAACGCAGCCGTGCGACGGTGCCGTCACCGACCACCAGCGCGCCCAGCCGGGTCCGTCCGTTCTCGGTGAAGGCCAGCGCCGCCGCGTGGCGGACGCCGTCGAGTTCCCGCAACACCACGCTGACCTCGTCGGGTTCGACACGGTATCCGTTGATCTTCACCTGCCGGTCGACGCGACCCTCGTAGACCACGGTCCCGTCGTCGGCTCGGCGCACGAGATCGCCGGTGCGATACCTTCTTTCGCCGTCCTCGCCCGCGACGAAGGCGGCCGCGGTGGTGGCGGGCCGCCGCAGATAGCCGAGCGCGAGTTGCGGCCCGGAAAGGTAGAGCTCGCCCTGCCCGCCGGGCGGCACCGGTCGCAACCGGTGATCGAGCACTTCGGCGGTCATCGCGTCGAACGGGCGGCCGATGGTGGGCGCGGCATGGTCGTGCACATCGGCCATCAGCGCCTCGACGGTCGCCTCGGTCGGGCCGTAGAAGTTGATGACCCGGGTGGTCGCCAAGCCCTGCAGGCGCCGCCAGGTGTCCGGGCTGATCGCCTCGCCGCCGAGCGCGAGCACGGCAAGCGGACAGCACTCGGCGCCGGACTCCGGATCGGCGCGGAACAGTCCGGCGGCGATCAGCCGGTTCAGCATGGACGGCGACGTGTCGAAGATGTCGATCCCGAATTCGCCGATGGCGCCGACGATGCGCTCGGCATCGGTGCGCACCTCGTCACCCAGCAGGACCACGGTATGGCCGCTCAGCAGGGCGACCGTGGGCTGCCACGCCGCATCGAACCCGGTGGACCAGCCGTGCCCGATGCGCAGCGTGCGCCCGGTGGCGGCGGCGATCGGCGCGAAGATCCGCCGCTCGTGATTGCCCCAGTGGTTGAGCAGCGCGCGATGCGATACCGCGACGCCCTTGGGCCTGCCGGTCGTGCCCGAGGTGAACACCACGTAGAACGGTGCGTCCGAATGCTTGTGCGGCACAAGGTCTGTCGCGTGGACCGACTCGCCGTTCCGTTCCGGCGCCGGTACCCCCCGCCCACCACGGTCGCCCGCCGAAACCGCCTCGGAGCCCGGAAACAGGAGGCGGCCGTCGCTGTCCGTGATCCCGTGGCGGCATTCCACCGCTTGCGCGCGGACCTCGGCCAGCGTCTCGGCGCGATCCGCATCGGCCAGGACGATCCGCGCACCGCTGGTGCTCAGCAGATAGGCCAGACGGTCGGCCGGTGTGGCGGGATCGACGTGAACACACGTGGCACCGGCGAGACCGATGGCGAAGGGAGCGTGCAGGACTCGGCGGTCACGGGGCAGCATGACCGCCACCGCGGTACCGGTGCCGACACCGGCTGCTCGGAGTTGGTCGGCCAAGGCGCGGACCGCGGAACCGAATTCGGTGAAACTGTGTTCGCCCGCCGCGTCGACGACCGCGATCCGATCGGCGGCCGCACGAGCAGCGTTGAGCAACGCTTCCGGAACCGTCGCGGCAGAACTCGCCGCACCGCCCGGCGCCGCCTGCGCGTATGCGGGGGCACCCGTTTCGGCGACGGACGAGCCGACCGTCTCTTTCGCGGTATCGGAAGGCTTCGCACCACAGCCATATTCAGCGATCAAGGCGGCGGGCTCGTCGTCGAGCAGCACATCGACCGCACTACACTGCCGCGCGCTGACGATCCGGGTGGCGACGGCGAGCAAACGGCGCGCCATCCGGTCGGGGTCGAAGGTGGTGAGCAGGTCGGGGCGGGTTTCGACGCGGCAGATCAGCTCGCCGTGTTCCAGTACCGGCACGACGGCGATCGGATAGTGGCTCGGGGAATCGACGCGGCGGGCGGTCATGGTGGCGCCGCCGCCCATCGGCATTCGCTGTGCGACCGCGCCGACCGGTGAGTTCTCGAAGACGAGCAGGCTGTCGAACAACTGCCCGGCGCCGGCGTGGCGGGTGATCTCCGCGATGCCCAGATATTCGTGCGCCCGCAACTGCGCCACCGAGCGCTGCAGTTCGGCGCCGACCTGCGCGGGCGCGCGTTCGTCCATCCGCACCCGCACCGGAATGGTGGTGACCAGCGCACCGACCAGGCGCTCCGCATTCGGCAGTGAGGCATCGCGACCCGAGGTGGTCTGACCGAAGACCACGTCGTCGCGCCCGGTCAGGCCGGAAAGAATACGCGCCCAAGCCATTTGGAGCACGGTGTTCAGCGTGAGGCCGTTCCCCCGCGCCCAGGTGAGCAGCAGGTCGGTGCCCGCCGCGTCCACACGCGCCTCGCCCACGACGGGCAGGTCGAGATCCGCCGGAGCCGGCGGCCCGAGCATCGGCATCGGCGCCAGACCCGCCAGTGCCGCGGCCCACGCCCGCGCCGAGGCCTCGGTATCGCGGCTCACCAGCCAGGCCGCGTGTTCCCGCAACGGCGGAGCCGGGGGCAGCGCCGCGCCCTCCCCGCGATGCAGAGCGATCAGATCGGAGAACAACAGCGGAATCGACCAGCCGTCGACGACGATATGGTGTGCGGTACACACCACTTCGTACTCGCGCTCGCCGACCCGCGCCGCGACGACCCGGAACAGCGGGCCGCGGTCCAGGTCGAGCCGCCGGCGCGCTTCCTGCCAGTAGAGATCCCGCGCCGCCGCCTCGGGATCGGGGGCCGAGCGCAGATCGACCTCGCGCCAGCCGATCCGGCCCTCCGAGGTGATGACCAGCACCGGATGCGGCACATCCTCGGCCAGTACCGCCGCGCCCAGATGCGGGTAGCGTCGCAGGACGCCGTCGAAGGCCGCGCGCAGTGCCGCCGGATCGGCCAGATTCTCCACGCGCACCGCGAAGGTGACGAGATAGGGGTCGATGCCCTGCGCCATCGAACTGACCGAATACAGCCCGCGCTGCAGTGGCGACAGCGCGACGACGTCGAGAATCTCCACTTCGCTCACCGTGCGGCGAACTTCTTGCCGAGTGCGGCCAGCGCGGCCGGATCCAGACCGGAAGCGCTCATCGGCGCGACGGGGGCGGTCTGTTCGGCGGCCGGGGCCGCCTCGGCCTCGGTCAGCTGTGCGGCCATTTCGTGCACAGCCGGGAATTCGAACACCTTCTGCACGTCCAGCGCATAGCCTCGCTCACCGAGCAGGGTGACCATGCGCAGTGCGGCGATGCTGTCACCGCCCAGGGAGAAGAAGGTGTCGGCGCGGCCGACCTCGTCGTCCGCGTCCAGTTCGAGCACCTCGCGAATGGTGTCGGCGATCAACCGTTCGGCATCGGTATTGGGCTCTCCACCGAGGCCGGTGCCACCGGAATATGCCGCGTTCCGTTCGAACACCGCCGGAAGGTCCACATCGCGCAGCGGATTCTCCGAGGCCGCAGCGCAATTCAGCAGCCATCGCTCGATTCCGCCTGCGAGCGCGTCGAATTCAGCACTCCCGGCGAATACCGCCGGGAATTCGAGGATCACCGCCACCTCCTCGGCTCCGGTGACGACATCGGCGACGACATCCACGCCGTGCGGCCGCGCCACCCGCCGGGCGATCTCGCGCGCATTCGCGCCGGTCACCTCGGTTCGGGTGGTGACCAGGGCCTGGAAGGGCGCACCGGCGGCGACGGCGGCGGCACCGCGCAGCTGATGCGTGATCCGCTCGATCCGGGCCGCGGCATGGGCGCGCGCGGGCGCCGCGAGCTCCGCGACCTGCGCCAGCAGTGCTCGTGGGGTGGCCGCCGCGGCGGTGTCGACGCGCAGCACCAGATGGTTGGCGTAGGCGCCGAGCGCCGAATCCTGCTGTGCGCCGGTACGTCCCGCGTCGGCGATGCCGATCGGCACATCGTCCCCGAGACCCGCCGCGCCCAGCACCGCGGCCAGTGCGGCGACCACCGACAGTTCGACGTCGTGGTCGCCGAAGGCAGCCGCCGGGATCCGCAGGGTGCGCGTCGCGGCGGCCGGTCCCGATTCCGCACCAGCGGCCACCGCCACGGTCGCCCGCTCCGGCAGATCGGCCAGCCGATCCAGCCAATATCCGAGGTGAGGATCGGCGGCGGCATCGCCGACCAGCGACTTCATCTGTGCCATCGCGTAGCCCCGGTACTGCGTCACGGGCTCGGCGACCGTCCCCTCGACCAGTTCCGCGACCAGCAGTTCGAGACTGCGATCGTCGGCGGCCACCGGATGAGCGGTGACGGACAGGATGTCTCGATCGGGCGTGCGGTGCAGTCTGATCCGGATCGGCAGCTCGCGCACCGGATCGATGCGACGGGCGGCGTCGGAGCGCAGCGCGGCGTCGAGGTCCGCGGAGGCGGTCTCGACCGTCTCGACCACCGTGTCGGGCGCGTCGACGACACGCTGGTAGGGAATCCGGCGATCGTCCGGATAGACCGTACGCAGAATGTCGTGCCGGCTCACCGCGGCGACCGCGGCACGGTCCAGATCGGCCGGACCGAGGTCACCGGTGATCTCCAGGGCGAGAAAGAGATTCGTCGCCGCGACGCCGCGCAGTCGTTCCGGCAGCAGGGCGGCCTGCTGGGCCGGGGACAACGGGGTGCCCCGCCCGCTCGTTCGCGACTCCGTCCCGGCCGCAGCGGTTTTCGGAGCAGACGGGGCCGGCGCGGTCGTCTTCGGCACGGGCGAATCAGACATGGGTAATCAGTCCTTACTTGCCGACGGTCGCGAATGTCGGTTCGAGCTTGTCCAGCAGATACGGCACCGACAGTGCGGTCGGCTGGTTGATGGCGTTGATCGTGATCATGTCGACGAACGAGATGCCGCCCTGGCGCACCGACGGCAGATCCGCGTAGCCGGGCAGCTGGGTGAACTTCTCCTGCAGGCCCGGCGCCGCGCCGCACACCAGCAGATCGGAGGTCAGATCGCCGAGCCGTTCCGGCGAGAGCGCCAGCCGTCCGCCCGAGGGGGCCTCCGCGACCAGTTTCGCCGGCATCGTCATCCCCAGCCGCGTGAACACCTGCGCGGAACCGTCTTTCGGATCCGCCAGCACCATCAGCTGGGTGGGCGTGGTGAGCATGCAGGTGAGGAACGACTTGCCCTTCAGGCCCGGATGTTTCGCCGCGACCGCGTCGATCCTGCCGTGCACATCGGCGACCACCTTCTCGGCCTGGTCCTGCTTGTGCAATGCCTTGCCGAGGGCCTGAACCTGGTCCTCCCACGGATCGATCTGCGCCGAGGACAGCGGCCCGATGGTCGGGGCCAGTTTGGACAGCTTGTCGTACATGGCCTTGTCCATCAGGTAACCCGGCGCCACGATGAGATCGGGCTCGAGCGCCGCGATCTGCTCGACGACATCGCCGCCCATGTTCAGGGCCTTGGACTGTTGTGGCAGCGACGGCGGCAGCCACGGCACGGTCATCCCGGCCCCGGCGCCGGGCACCAGATAGCCGGCCGGGGTGACCCCGAGCGAGACGGCCGCGTCCAGCCAGGCCGGGCCGAGGGTCACCACGCGCTTGGGCGTGCCGTCGACGGTGGTGGTGCCCATGCTGTGCTCGATCGTCACGGCCCCACCGGAATCGGCTTCGTCCGAACCGGATCCACAGGCGGCCACGGCCGTCACCAGACCCAGGATCAGCGCCAGCACCGTGGTTCGCAGCACCGCGCCGCGTGCGCGCATGCCGCGGCGCGCGGATGTTCGACCTGGGTTCATTGCACAGCTCCTTGTACTTCGCTCCGGGCGACTCGCGATCCCGGCCTCTCGGAATCGTAGCTTAGGCTAAGCTAACACTGTCGTCGATGCCTCGACCCGGGCCGCCAATCCGGCCACGGTCGGAGTCTCGAACAGTGCGCGCACGCCGATCCGCACGCCGAATTCGGCTCGGATCCAGGCCAGCAGCCGCACTGCCAGCAGGGAATGACCACCGAGTTCGAAGAACGAATCCTCGGCGCCGATCCGCTCGCGGCCGAACATCCGGCCGAACAACTCCGCGATCCGCGTCTCCACCGCGGTATTGGGCTCCCGATACAACTCCACCGGCGACCGCTGTGGCAGCGGCAGGGCGCGGCGATCGAGTTTTCCGTGTTCGGTCAGCGGAATCTCGTCGATGATCGCGAAGGCGCCCGGAACCATGTACGGAGGCAGGACGGCTGCGGCGTGTACGCGGACCGCCTCCACATCCACTGCGGCGCTGCCGTTCTCGCGGCGCGCGGGTACGAGGTAGGCGGCGAGTACCGTGCCGAGCGTCTCGTCGGCCACCGCGGCGGCCACGCAGTGCGCCACGTCCGGATGGGCGGCGACGGCGGCCTGCACCTCGGCGAGTTCGATGCGGTAGCCGCGCACCTTGACCTGTTCGTCGGCGCGGCCCAGGAATTCGAGTTCACCGTTGCCGTTGCGGCGCGCCAGATCTCCGGTGCGATAGAGCCGCTGCCCGGGCGCGAACGGGTCGGCCACGAAACGTTCGGCCGTGGCGGCGGCCCGGCCGAGATAGCCGCGCGCCAATTGTGCTCCCCCGAGGCAGATTTCGCCCACCACGCCGGTCGGCACCAGTTGCAGCCGCTCGTCCAGCAGATACAGATCGACATTGCGGTTGGGGCGGCCGATGGGCACGATCCCGGTTCCCTGCGGGCCCTCCACGGTGAGGTGGGTGGCCGAGACGACCGCCTCGGTGGGCCCGTAATGGTTGCGGAGTTCGGCCTCGAAGACGCCGGCGAACCGGTCGGCGACCTCACCGTAGAGCGCCTCACCACCGACCGGCACATGGCGCAGCGCGCGCCACTGACTCACCTCCGGCAGCATCAGCAGGGTGCTGAGCATGGACGGCACCATATGCAGCACGGTCACGCCGCAGCGCGAAATCAGTTCCGCCACATGGGGTATGTCGTCGAAGGCGTCCACCTTCGGAATCACCAGGCCGGCGCCGAGGGTGAGCGTCACGAAAATGTCGAGCAGCGAGGCGTCGAAACCGATCGACGAGGATTGCAGCAACCGATCCTGCGCGCCCACACCCCACTGCGCACAGAATCCCACGACGTGTTCGGCGATCGCGGCGTGGGAGACGGCGACCCCCTTCGGCGTTCCGGTGGAGCCGGAGGTGTAGATGACGTAGGCGAGATTGCCGGGCCGCAGCGGGCGTACTCGGTCGCTGTCGCGCGGATCGTGCTGCGGCGATGTGCGGGCGGCCGCTTCGGCGGCGCCCAGGTCACCGGCATCCAGGACCAGCGCCGGCCGCGCATCGGCGAGCAGGAATTCCACCCGATCCGCCGGATAGGCCGGATCGATCGGCAGATAGGCCGCGCCGGCCTTCAACACCGCGACGACGGCGACCACGAACTCCACCGAGGTATTCAGCCGCAGCGCCACCACGTCCTCGGTGCCGATCCCCTGTCGAATCAGGTGATGCGCCAGGCGATTCGCGCGCCGGTCGAGGTGGTCGTAGCTCAGTTCACGATCTCCGTCGCGGGCGTCGACGAGTGCGACCGCCTCGGGATTCGCCGCCACTTGCCGCTCGAACAGATCGACCAGCGTGGTGGGAGCGACGGCGACGAGTTCGCCGTGCGACTGCTCCAGAATTCCCTCGCGGTCGCGAGCCCCGAAGATATCCAGCTCGCCGACGCGACGCTCGGGTTCGGCGATCGCCGCCGCGAGCACCCGCACATAGTGGGTGAGGAACTGTTCGACGATGCGGGCGTCGAATTCGTCTGCCTGATAGGCGATGTCGATGCGTTCGGGTATGTCGCCGGCGGTGATCACGGTGAGCGACAGCGGCATCCGCGTCGTGGGGCAGCCGACATCGACCGCAGCGGTCGCGATGCCGTCGAGAGAGAGCGTCGCGGTACGGCGGACGCCGAATTCGATGCGGGCCAGCTGCTCCAGGCCGTCGCGGCCACTGCCCCGCTCGGGGTTGAGGTCGGCGACGACCTGGTCGATCGGCGTGCCGCGGTGCTCGAAAGCCGCTGCGGTGCGGACGTTCACCGCACGCAGGTAGTCGAGGAAGCTGTCCGCCGGGTCGACCGTCGTACGCAGGAGCAGCGTATTGCCGAAGTACCCGATACCGGTGTCGTCGGCGTGCCGCACGGTGGCCGGTACGCAGACGAGGAAATCGGTTGCGGCGGTGTAGCGGTGGATCAGCGCGTCGAAGGCGGTGAGAAGCACGACGAACGGTGTGGTTCCCTGCCGGTGCGCGAACTCGGTTACCCGCGCGGCCACGTCGGCCGGGAGCCCGGCGCGGACGTGGCCGGTGCGCAGCGAGGGCACGGTCGCGACGACGCGGCCGGGCAGCTCCAGCGGTTGCGGCAAGGGGGACAGTGCGTTTCGCCAGTATGTGCGATCGGCCTCGGCCGCCGGGACGGGTGCGCCGTCGCGCCGGCTGCGCACCGCGCGGTCTTCGCGGGACGCCCGCACGGTCGCGCCCGCGTCGTAGCGCTGACCGACCTCGTCGAGGAAGATCTGCCAGGAGTCGTCGTCCCACGCGATCGTGTGCACCACGAGGGTGAGAACATACTGCCGCTCACCCGTGCGAATCAGCAGGCAGCGCAACGGTGTCTCGGACGACGGATCGAAGGGGCGCCCCGCCTCGCGGCGGATCAGCACCTCGGCTCGGCGCTCGCGACTGGCGGCGGCGAGATCGCGCAGATCCACCTCCTGCCAGGACGGCGTCGCGTCCGGACGCACCACCGCCCGCGGCTCGTCGTCCTCGTCGATGGTGTACACCGTGCGCAGAACCTGATGCCGCGCAACGGTTTCGGTGATCGCGTCCCGCAGCCGGGCGGCGTCCACCGCACCCTCGAGCCGGTGGACCGCACAGCAGTTGAGTGTGGTGTCCTCCGGATCGCGGTTCTGCAGGAACCAGATCCGACGCTGCCCCGCCGACAGCTGCCCCGCCGCCGGCTGCTGCGCCGAGAGCGCAGTCATCGCGGGGCGTCGGTGAGATATCCACCGCGAGCGAAGAATTCGGCGCCGTCGTGCTCGGCGCCGTCGGCGGTGCGTACCCGGGTGACGACCAGGCCGGGATTGCCGCCGCGATGTGCGTCCGGCCCGCAGATCACCACGCCACCGCCCTCCTGCACGACGACGCGGCCCGGCGTTCCGCCGTAGCGGGCCCGCGACAGAGTGGCGGCGGTGATCTCCACCTTCTCGCCGCGATAGTAGGAGAACGCCCGCGGATACGGCTCGGACAGCGCGCGCACGAAACGCTCGAGATCCACCGCGTCCCAGTGCCAGTCGATGCGGCTGTCGCGCTCGGACCGCTTGGGGAAATAGGTGCGCTCAGCCTTGTCCTGCGGCCGCCAGTTCGCGGTGCCGGATTCGATCGCGCTCAGCGCCTCCTGGAGCGCGCCCGGAATCAATTCCATTCCGGCCAGGACGAGTTCGGTTCCGGTGGCGGTGGGGCCGATCGGCAGCGAGCGCTGCACGAGGATGTCACCGGTGTCGAGCTGTTCGTCCATCCGGTGCACGGTCAGGCCGAATTCGGATTCGCCGCTGATCAGCGCCCACAGCACGGGCGAGAATCCGGTGAACTTCGGCAGCAGCGAATCGTGCAGATTCAGCGTGCCGTGCGGCGGCATCAGATACAGCTCCGGCGGCATCCAGGTGTACCAGCTGTTGACCACGATGATGTCGGGTTCGGCGCGTTTGACCAGGTCGATGGTCTCCGCATCGGCGCGCTCGGTCAGGTGGACCGGAATGCCGTGTTCGCGCGCCAGTTCCTCGACCGAATCGGACCAGATGCCCTTGTAGGCGTGTTCACTCGCGGGGTGGGTGACCGCGAGTACCACCTCGTGTTCCGAATCGATCAGGGCCTGCAGCGTTTTACGACCCCAGGTCTGATAACCGAACGACACGATACGCATGAACCGAACCTCTTCCCTCGAACTAAGGGTAGCCTAGCCTACAGTTTCCCGGGTGATCATTCCGGGCGCTGCCCGGCCCCGATCCGCGCCACCGCGGCGGCCCGGCGAACCGGCACCTCACCCAGCACCCGATCCGAAAGTTCGCCCAGGCAGCTGAGATTGGGGAAACCGGGCCCCTGCGCCATCCCCGCGAGATTCGGCAGGTAGAGCTTGGCGTCGAGGCCGGACACCGCCAGATCGTGGCCGATGGCCGCCTCCAGCCGGGCATGGGTGACGGGACCGCCCACGGCGAGCTCCACCAGGTCCGAGGCATCGGCATCGAACAAATCCAGGAACCACAGCGGCTGACCGCCGGTCGCGTCGATCACCAGATCGAAGGCGTGCATCTGATCGGGGCGCAATTCGTTGCGCAAGGTGAGCGCCACTCCCTCGCCGCGTTCGGTCACCCGCACCACGCGTCCCTGGAGATGATGAACGCGATTGTCCCCCAGCACGTTCTCCTGCACCCGCACCGAGAACACCCCGCGATCGGTGCGGCGGATGACGTCGCGGCGCTCCTGCAGGCTCAGCGCCCGCCACTTCGCCGGATCGCTGAACAGCGCATTCTCGAAATAGCTTTCACCGCGGGTGTAGATGGTGGCCGCGGGCGAGATCACCGACACGGTGAGGACGTCGTGGCGGACCAGTTCGTCCACCGCCGACCCCGCCGTCTCACCGCCGCCGATCACCGCCGCCCGCGAGGAGACGGGCAACCGGCGCTTACCGGCGAGATCCCAGAAGTCCGCGATGCTCAGCACCTTCGGATGTTCGGCCAGCGCGCGCCGGCTGTCGCCCGGGCCGGTGATCATCAGCCCGTCGCAATCGATTTCGGTCTCCACGCCGGAGTTGTCGGCTACCGCGACCAGCCAGCCGTCGGCGGCCGGTCGAATCCGGCGCACCGCGCCCGTCACCATCTCGACCTCGGCCTTGCGGGCGACCCACTGCAGATAGTTGGCCCAGACGTGGTGGTGCGGACTGGGCCGGCCCCGGTCGACCCATTCGGCATAGGTGCCGTTCTCGACCAGGAACGACGTCCAGCTGTAGGCGATCATCGCCCGGTCGATCGCGCGGTTGTGGCCGCGCGCCCAGGTGGAGTGATACGGGAAGCCGATGTCCTTTTCGGGGCTGGTACCGAGCCGGTGCTGGCCGTCGGTCCATCCGCCGCTGGGCAGCCAATTGCCGCCCACCGCATGCGGTTCCACCACGACTACGCGCGGAGCGGGTAACCCCAGGTCCCGCAGCACCCGAGCCTTCGCCGCCACTGCCATCGCTTTCGGCCCGGCTCCGACCACGAGAAGCGTCTTCACTGGTACTCCCGTTCTGTGATTCCAGCCACCACCCAGCCGGTCGCCGGGGCGTTCAGCTGCGCAGATCCGACATCTCGGGAAGAGCGGATCCGCCCGAAGTCGACTGAGTATTACCTACCTTTGCATAGGCTTACCTTATATTGCTTGGTGGTGCCAGCCCTTGCGGAACGATTGCGAGGCACGGCACTCCTGTCCCCCAACTGATCGGATACGACCATGATCAAGATCAAATCCCGTGCCGTTGCGGCGTTTTCGCTGGCCGCCGTGGTCTTCGCCGGCGGCGTCGCCTCCGTGACCCCGGCCGTCGCCGCGCCGATCGCCGCCCCTGTGCACGCCGCCGCTCCGGGCGTCGGCGAGCTGCAGAGCAAGCTGCAGTTGGTGCTCGACCCGAACGGTTCGCGGTCCGCTCGCGCCAACGAGCTGGAGGCCGGCGAGGCCGGTCTGAGCCTGGTCGACCAGGTCGGCGGCGTGATGGCCTCGGTGCCCGGATTCCAGTGGCAGGCCGTCGCTCCGGTGAACGTGCAGGGCGACACCCTCACCCACAACCTGCAGATCAATGTCCCCGGCTTCGATGCCATGTACATCGAGCTGAAGTGGAAGGACATCGACGGCACCTGGAAGCTGACCCGCGAATCGGAGTGCACGATCGCCTATTACGCGAACCTGCCCTGCACCGTCTAGCGCACGAAACGGTCCCGGGCGCCCGCCGTCGTGCCCGGGACCGCCATCGCGGACGCTAGGGCAACTCGCCCGACAACTCCGTCCGCTCCCGCCGCGCGCGCTCCAGATCCTCCGGCGTGGCGGTCTGTCCGTATCTGCGCAGGCCGACTTCCAGCACTCGCAGCGCCGCCGCGTCGTCGTTCTTGAAATCACGCAGTATACGCACATTGTCGAGCACCCGAGCGAGACCTTCGAGCGCCGCGGACCCGCCGTACTCCAGCTCGCGCGGCTCGTCCCGTTGGATCACCAGCACGTGATTGCCCGCGGGATCCACCATCGTGAAGCGGGTCTGCCCGGGCTTGAACCGCGTGATTCGCGGCATCCCCTTGGCCGGTACCTTGCCGAGCCGCGCGCGCAGCGCGGCAGTGAATTCGCCGTGATAGGCGCCGACGTCGTCGACGAGAATCAAACAGCTGAGTTCCGCGTCGACGCCGTCGGGCCGGGCGGTGAAGTGCAGTTCGTACCCGCTGCGCGCGACCGCGCCGTACACGTAGGGGCGAGTCTGCTCATAGGTGACCTCGAAACCGAGGCCGCGGTAGAAGTCGAGCAATTCGGACAGCTCGGACTTACGGCTCCACAACAACGGCACCGCACTCTCGGGCATCCCACATACCTCCAGTATTCAAATTTGACTAGTGGAGGCTATCATCCATTCGTGTCCACAGTGCGATTACTCGTCCTCGGCGTGATCCGGTTGCGGCAGCCGACGTACGGCTACGCGGTTCGGCGCGAATTGCTGTCCTGGCGCGCCGACACGTGGACGAATGTGAAGCCGGGCTCGATCTACCACGCCCTCAAACAGCTCACCCACGAGGGCAAACTGCAGGCGAGCGGAACCGAAGCCAGCAGTACCGGGCCCGGCCGCACCCTCTTCGAAATGACCGAGGCCGGTGACGCCGAGTTCCGCACCCTCCTGGACGCGGCGCTGGTCAGCATCGATATGGAGGAACTCGGCGCCGGTATCGCGTTCATGGACACCCTGCCGCGATCGCACGTCATCGGTCTGCTGCGACAGCAACGCGAACGCAGTGCGCAGGTGCGAGACGAACTACTCGCCATGAAGGCCGACTACCCGCCTCGGTACGAAGCTCCGCACTCCGCCGACCTGCTCGAGCTGTGGAGCGGCACATTCGACAGCCTGTCGCAGTGGACGGCCGGCGTGCTGGAGCGGCTCGAGGCCGGCCACTATCGAATGGCGGACGACCGATCGGCTGCGCGGGACCGCGACCTCTGATCCGAGGCACTGCGGCGCTGTAGTTAGGGTCGTTACGTGCGACGCCGGCAACAGCCGCCGCTGCCCAAGCGCCACGGACTCGATCCGGCGCGGCTGCGGTTACCCGAAGACGGAACCTGGGCGACGATTCGCGACCATCTGGTCCATCGGCTCCCCCGGGTCCCCGCCGCGCGCATCGACGAGATGCTCGCCGGCGGCGACATCGTCGACCTCGACGGTCCGATCGAGCCGGACGCGCCCTATGTCCCCGGGGGCGCGGTGTGGTTCCACCGTGATCTGCCGAACGAGACACCGGTGCCCTTCGAGGTCACCGTGGTGCATCGCGACGACCATCTGCTGGTGGTCGACAAACCCCACTTCCTGTCCACGATTCCGCGCGGACAGCACATCCTCGAGACCGCACTGGTCCGGTTGCGGCGCGATCTGGACCTCCCGGATCTGGTGCCCGCGCACCGGCTGGACCGGACCACGGCCGGACTGATCCTGTTCGTGGTCGATCCGGCGCGGCGCGGGGCGTATCAGACCCTGTTCCACAAGCGCCGGGTGCACAAACAGTACGAGGCGATCGCGCCCTACGATCCCGAACTGGCCCTGCCCCGCACGGTGCGCAGCCGAATCGTCAAGGAGCGCACGATCCTTCGCGCCTTCGAGGTCGAGGGCGAACCCAACGCGGAAACGCTGATCGAGCTGATCGACCACCGCGACGGCCTCGGCCGCTACCGGCTGAGCCCGCACACCGGCCGCACCCATCAGCTGCGACTGCACATGAACGGGCTCGGGGTGCCGATCCTCGGAGACGACTTCTATCCCCACCTCACCGATCGCCCCGTGGACGATTTCACCCGGCCGCTGCAACTGCTGGCCGCGCGACTCGCCTTCACCGACCCGATCAGCGGGGCCGAGCGGGTGTTCGAGACCACGCGGACCCTGCAGGCGTGGACCGACTACGCGGGCTGGAGCGGCGAATCGACCGGATAGCGCGAATGGTCGTTCGCCCGCGAGCCGCGGCCCCGGCGTCCGACGGGTCGATCGTGACCCGCCGAACACGGCACGCCCGCCCGGATGAACGTAGACTGGCGGCGATGTCTCGAAACGATAACGGGGTTGCGCAGTCCTCGGCCCCGGTCGGCCCGGGGCGCCGGTTACACGCTTACCTCGACGTCGCCGTCGTGGTGGCGGTGCTCGCCGGTACGAATCTCATCGCGCATTTCACCTCGCAATGGGCGAATATCGCGACCGTTCCGGCGGCCGCGGTGATTCTCGTGCTGTTGATGCGGCGACGCGGGCTCGGCTGGGCGGAATTGGGACTTTCGCCGCGGCAGTGGCGGCGCGGAACGCTCTATGCGCTCGGCGCGGTCGCGATTGTCGTGGGCGCGGTGGTGATCGGCGCACTGCTGCCGATTACGCGGCCGTTCTTTCTCGCCAATCGATATGCGACCCTGTCCGGCGCATTGATCGCCTCCATGATCGTCATTCCGCTGCAGACCGTGATCCCGGAGGAACTCGCCTTCCGCGGCGTCCTGCACGGCGCACTGGATCGAGCGACCGGCGCACGCGGTGTATTCATCGTCGGGTCACTGCTTTTCGGCTGCTGGCATATCGCCTCGTCACTCGGCTTGACCAGCGGGAACCGCGGTTTGAGCACACTGCTCGGCGGTGGTGTCGGCGGGCAGATCGCCGGAATCGCACTGGCCGTCCTGGCCACCGCGGCCGCCGGTGTGATCTTCACCTGGTTGCGCCGGCGCAGCGGAAGTCTGCTCGCGCCGATCGCACTGCACTGGTCGCTCAACGGGGCGGGCGCGCTCGCGGCGGCGATTGTCTGGCATACCGCGGTGCACTGAAATTCCGCTGTCGCAGCGTAATTCGCCAATCGCCGGGCCGAACAGCCCATTTGCATATTCACCCGAACTGATGTTCGGTGAAAGCGTTGACCGCGCCGATGGTCGGCGATTACTCTCTCACTTCGATCACACATATGTTCGAGTACTCGGGTAATCGACCTCGGTAGCGCGGTTGCTGCCGGGAAAGGCACGCCATGCTCGACGAGCAGTCGACCACCACGACCGCCGTCCCTCCGGCGGACTCCGCGCACCCTCCGACCCACGACGCCGCACTGCCCCCGGCCTCGCCGAAGGCCGCCCGGCGGCGGGGCGCCACCGAGCACTCCCCGCAGGCGGAGCTCAACGCGCTGGCCCGCCGGGTGGCGACCGCACGGGGCAAGCTGCCCCTGCAGGCAGACCCGGCGCTGTTCGCCGAACTGTCCGACCGGGAGATCGCCGCCGAACGCGATCTCGCCGAATGGATTCGCACCCAGCGCCGCCGGCAACGCAAACGCGCGGTGACGGCCCAGCTGTCGGCCGAGAAGCGCGATCGCCGTGTCGCCCTGGCCCTGCGCCGGGCCGACGACGCGGACGCCCGCTGGCACCGGCGGGCCCGCGCGGCGCGTATGCGGGTGTCGAATCCCGATGCGCGCCTGGCACAACTGTTCCGCCGCGCCGAATGGTCGTCGCGGGCACTGATCGGCGTCGTCGTCCTCGGCATGGTGTGGGCGGGGGTGAACGTCCAGCACAACCTCGTGCCCAGCGGCGACATGTCGGATCCGCTGTATTGGCTCAGTTACGGCTTCGAGGCGATGATCTCGATCCCGATCATCACCATCATGGTGGTCGCCACCACCGCCGCCCGGTGGGGCCGCGATATCGACCGCGGCAAGGTCGTATTCCTCGAAACCGCGCTGCTCGGCGTCACCATCGCCCTCAACGCCGGCCCCCATCTGGTCGCGGGCGCACCGGCACGCGCCGCCGAGGCCGCCGTCGCCCCCGTCATGGTGGGCGTCGTGATCTGGTTGCACGCCTGGGTTTCCGCGCGCTACGCCCAGCTCATCGACGACATCCCGATGGAGGACATCGACTCCGACCTACCGCCGACCGGGTACCGCCCGAGCTACCGGCCCGACGACCTTCCCGAATGGGCGGAGGCGCGTCCGCTGCCCGAATCCGCCGGGACCGCGGAATTCCCCAGTTATCCACAGCTCCCGTCGACGGCTGTGCCGCAACCTGTGTCGGTGGCGGGATGGAATGCCTCGCTGCTGCTCGCGGACGCGGTGGAAAGTTGCCGGCCTACGGCCGCGACGGTGGACGCGGCCGGGGCAGCGCCCGCACCCGTGTCTTCACCACCGCAGTCCGCCGCGCGCACCGCACCGGCCGTTTCGGTGGCGTTCGAATCGCCGGTTCCGGCATCCGGCGAAGCGGGCACGGCGGCTTTCGCCGATTCGCCGACTGTCGACTCTCCCGCGACGTCGTCCCGGGATTCGACCGCACCGACCCCTTCAGCCGCCAGCACGACCGCGGCAAACACATCGTCGACCACACGGGGGCCGGCTCCCGCCGAGCCGGCCGCGGCATACGGAGTGGTCACCGCCGCGACAGCGACCGACGACTCTGCCGCCGCGGCAACCGGCAAGGCCGACGAGCCGACGGTGAACACCCCGGCGCCAACGGAAGTGACGGAGGCCGAGACGCCCGCGCGCTCCGATGAGCGGTCGGGATCGCCCGGTGCCGGGCTTCGGATCGTCTCCGCCGAACCGCGCAAGACGCGCACGCGGCGGGCCGTGGACGACGCGGTGCAGTTGGTGCTGGGTGATCCGGTCGCCGAAGCGCCGCGATCCGTTGCGGCCGCAGCCGAATTCGACCGCACGACGCCGACGGACGACCTCGCCGACCTCGCCCACGCCGAGGACACGGAGGTGGACGAGCCCGAGTTCGCCGATATCGAATCCGTCGCCGCCGATTCCATTGCCGCCGATCCCATTGGCGTCGATCCCATTAGCGTCGATCCCGTCGCTGTGGATTCCGTCGCTGTCGATTCCGCGGAGGACGAGACCGGCGAGGTGGCCATCCGGTCGGTGGCACACGAAATCCGCCGCCGCGGCCTGTCCAAGCTGTCGGTCGACCAGCTCGCCGAAATCCTCACCCTCACCGACGAATCGTGGACCCCCGCCGCGATCGGCGCCGCCATCGGCCTGCCGGGCTCGCGGATACTGGGAATATTGGAGGCGGCGCGCCGCATCAGCATGCCCGTGGCGGTCGGCGGCTGAGCGCCGATTCGCAACGCCGCTACCAGGCGGTTCAGGCGCCTCGAAGGGCCCGATAAGGAACCTCACAGGCTCGGTCGTAATCATGGAGGGCGACGACCGACTCGAGGAAGCAGATGATCGAGACCTTTCCGCGAGCGCATTCGTCGGCGACCTTGCTGCGCGACGGACGGTGCTCCTGCCCACGGATCACGGCACGATGAGTACGGCGATTGCGACCTCGGTCCGCGGTACACCCACCTCCGTCACGACCGAATCCGGAGAGGCCGCACAACCCCAGCCGTCGCGGCCGTATCTGCATCAGGTCAACCTGTTCCGGATCCTGACCTTCGCCAGTGTGATCGCCGTACACGTGATCGACAGATCCAGTGATCCGAACAACGTGTCCGCGAACGGGGCCATGGTGCTGCTGCACTTTCCCCGGGAGGCCTTCTTCACGCTGACCGGATTCGTGCTGATCTATCAGTACGCCGACCGGTCCTTCGACGCACCGCATTTCTGGCGCCGACGCTTCGCCCTCGTCGGCATCCCCTACGTCCTCTGGTCGGTGTTCTACTGGGGCTATTCGGTGGTCGCCGGCATTCATCAGGAGTCCGCGGCGGGAGCGGTACGCCGGTTGGCGATCGAACTCGTGACCGGAGAGGCCTGGTATCAGCTGTACTTCCTACTGGTCTCGATGCAGATCTACCTGCTCTTTCCGCTGTTGCTCCGGTTCGTCCGCTGGTCGGCCGGCCACCACCGGTGGGTACTCGGGACGAGTGCGCTCGTCCAAGCGGGCATGCTGGGGGCGCTCACGCATCCGCCGACGCTCACCGGTATGCCGGAGGAGCTGTGGGACCACCTCTACGTGACGGTACTGCCGTACCAGTTCTACATCCTGTTCGGCGCGGTCGCCGCCTGGCATATCGGCACCGTCGACCGGGCCGTGCGCCGCTTCGGCCCGCTGATGATCCTCGGCACCGTCCTCGTGGCGGCGGGCGCCGAGTGGTGCTATCAGCACGCCGTCGCGGGCGGCACCACACCGTGGCAGGCCGACGACGTCTTCAACCCGTACATGGCCGTCTATTTCGTCGCGCTGATCGTCGGCCTCTACACCGTGAGTACGTGGTGGTCGTGGCTACGCCCGAAGTATCGCGTCGTGGGCCGCATCTCGCGCTACGGCGCCGATCGCTCCTTCGCTGTCTTCCTGATGCATCCGATCGTGCTGGAACTGCTGATCCCCCTCTACCCTCGGCTGCACGACGCGGTCGGCGCCGCGGGCGCGACGGCGCTGTTGTTCGTGGCGGTGCTGGCGGTGACCCTCGCGATCGTCGGCGTGGTGCGCCACGCGCCCGGCAGTATCTACCTCACCGGCCGGCCCCGGATCGAGGGAACAACCCCGCTCGGACGCCGAGTGCGGTCGCTCGGCTCGCCAGCGCCGCAGCGCGCGACGGCCTTCGAGGCCGGTCACTCCGTCCCGGAGTCGTACGGACGCCCGTCGTCCGCCGAGGCGCCGGCGGCATAGGTCGTGGCTTCTGCCGCGACCGCGTCCGATGCGAGGTCGGCGGGAACAGCGGCACTGGTATGACGGTACGCCTCGGCAAGGCCGGCGAGTTCGGCCGCGGTGAGCACCTCCTCGATCCGATCGAAGCCGAGCGGCGCCCGTTGCGCCACCGCGTGCAGCACCCGGTCCATCGGCATATCGCGGTTCGCCAGCACGATGGCGTTGACCGCCTTCCGCCGGACCTGCTCGTAGCGCGCCAGTCCGGCGATCGGATCGGCGGCCGACGCGAGTTCGGACGCCAGAACGCCGGCATCGAGAATGGCTTGCGAGCCGCCGTTGGAGCCGACCGGATACATCGGATGTGCGGCATCGCCCATTATCGTGACGCGTCCGGTCCCCCAGTGCGGCAACGGGTCTCGGTCGACCATCGGATACTCGAGCACTTCGGCGCTGGCGCGCAGCAAGGCGGAAATGTCGACACCGGCCAGGCGCCAACCGTCGTAGTGCGGGAGCACATCCGCCAGCCGCCCGGCGCGATTCCAGTCCGGGCTCTGCGCCGCCGTATCGTGCACGCGCACTTCGGCAACCCAGTTCACCAGCGAACTCCCCCGACGATGCGCGGCGCCGGAAATCGGGTACATGACGAATTTCGCGGCGTGGTTGGAACCCGCGACCACCATCGTCCGGCCGTCCAGGAAGGGCCGAATCTCACTGACGCCCCGCCACATTCGAATGCCGTTCCACAGCGGACGTCCCTCGGCCGGATGCAATTGCGCTCGGACGGCCGAATGCAGACCGTCGGCGCCGATCAATACATCCGCAGTCTCCTCGACGAAGTGGCCCGCGGACCGGTCGCGGAAGCGGCAGCGCACCCCGTTGACGTCCTCGGTGAACGAGTGCAGCGCCAGCCCTTCACGCACGGCGTCCGCTCCCAGCCGGGCACGCACCAACTCCACGAGCAACTCCTGCAATTCGCCGCGATGGACCGCATACTGCGGCCAGCGCTGACCGGCTGCCAAACCGCGTGCCTCACTCCAGATTCGATTCCCGAACCGATCCAGGTGCAGCGTGCGCGACGTCGCGATCGCGCAATCGGCCAGGGCCGCACCGATTCCCAGCTCGGTCAGTTCCCGCACCGCATGGGGCAACAGATTGATCCCGACACCGAGGGGACGCAGTTCGGTGACCGCATCGAACACCACCGCGTCGATGCCCACCCGGTGCAGACAGGCCGCCGCGGTCAGTCCGGCGATCCCTGCGCCCGCGATCACAACCCGCATCAGCGCTCTCCCGCCGGCAGTCGCAGTGAATCGAAATTCCGTACACCCCACACCTTCTCGTTCCTCCCGCCGATGCCCCGAGGACGCGAGTAATCTACCGATTCTCAGGTGTGGGCAGCCCAGTCGTTCACCGTGGGTGGGGTGTGTTCCGATCGACGGCCACCCGCGGCCGATTATCGGCGCGGTGGCAGCAGACGTCCGGTGAAGCCGGCCGCCACCAGCCGGTCGTACGCGGCGCGAACCGCGTCCGGAACATCCTGTTCGATCGCCCATCCCTCGGCCGCATACCGCCACACTCGTTGCGTATCCCCCACCAGCATCGTGACCACGCGCTCCGCATCGCCGATCCGCGCCACATAGTCGTCCAGCGACTCCGGCAGTGAACCGCACACCACCTCGACCTCCGGCCACCGCTTCCGGCAGGTCGCATAACTGCGCCGCTGTTGATACGGCCGGCAGATCAGCAGAACCGACCGCACGACGCGACCGGAGTCGCGCAGCAACGCACGCGAAAGGTCGATGTTCTCAGCGGTATTCGTGGCGCGGGGCTCGACCAGGACAGCGTCGTCCGGAACCCCCTGCGCGACAGCGTGTTCCCGATAGTGAACCGCCTCTCCGTACGGGAACTCGGCGACCGTCGTGGGCGCGTTCGCGCCACTGAACACGATCGTCGAAAAGATCCCCCGCCGAAACAGCTCGACCGCATACGCCGCCACCCCGATGTCGTGACTCCCCAGCCCGATCCCCACATCCACCGGCCGAGTCTCATGCCCCATGAGGTTGTACTCCCACAGGGTGCGGACATCGGCGCGAAGGGAGTCGGGCCAAGCGCTCCAGCTCACAGCGACCGCCGAGGGTCACTCATCGAGATCATCGGGGAACAATCGGAATGCGCGGAACCGATTCAGTGGACGCAGCACCCGAAAGTCCCTGCGATCCAACGTCAGGATGGCGTCGGTGTCGAATTCGGCAGCCAGCACGACACTGACCGCGTCGACGAGGTCGAGATTCAGGCCCTCGTATGCGGCCCGCACCCGCACGGCTGTTCGCAGACGGTCGGCGCCCACGTCACCCGGCACGAGTCGTCCGGCCTCGATCCGATCGGCAAGCAACGCGACGATACGGTCGGCGATCTTCCGATCACCGCGAACGCTGACCACGTGGTGGACTTCCGTGAGCGCCAACTGGCTGGTCACCAACGTGCTCGCGGAATCGGCGGCACGCCGCACCGCGAAGTGTTCCGGATCCGAGCGATTGAACAACGCGAGGAGGCCCGAGGTGTCGGCGACGACGATCATGCGGACCGATTCATCGCGCCCCGGATGTCCTCCTTGCGGATCGGGCCCCCCAAATCCACCGTGTCTTCCTCATCGACGAACGCGACGTCCCAGCGCCGATGGGCCAGAAGATACATACGCACAGCGTCACGGACGATCTCGCTCTTGGCGCGCCCCTCCTCCCGGGCCTGCGCGTCGAGCTCCGCTCCCTCATCCTCGGGAAACCGCATCGTCCATGCCATATCGAGATGATACCAGGATAGATACCACCACGAGGCGGCGCCGGATGCACGAAGGCCCGCTTCCCGAACGGGAAGCGGGCCTTCGCATGTCGACTACACAGCCGGAGCCGAAGAAGGAGCGATTACTTCGCCTTCTCCAGGACCTCCACCAGCCGCCACCGCTTGGTGGCCGACAGCGGACGGGTCTCCATCAGCTGCACGCGGTCGCCGACACCGGCGATCTCGTTCTCGTCGTGCGCCTTCACCTTCGAGGTGGTGCGGATGATCTTGCCGTAGAGCGGGTGCCGGTTACGGTCTTCCAGCTCGACGACGATCGTCTTGTTCATCTTGTCGGAGACGACGTAACCGACACGCACTTTGCGCGAGCCACGTTCGGTCTCCTTGGCCGGCGTCTTGGCCGGGCCCTTTACGTCGCTCATGCGGCGTCTCCCTTGCCTTCAGGACCGGAGGCCAAGCCGAGCTCACGCTCACGCATGACCGTGTAGATGCGCGCGATCTCGTGACGAACCACACGCAGGCGCCGGTTGTTCTGCAACTGGCCGGTCGCCATCTGGAAGCGCAGGTTGAACAGCTCTTCCTTCGATTCACGCAGGCGGGCGACGAGCTCGTCCTCGTTGAGCTCGCGCAGGTCTGCGGCCGGAGTTCCGGTAGCCATCAGAACTGCTCCTCCCTGGTCACGATCCTGCACTTCATCGGGAGCTTGTGCATCGCGCGGCGCAGCGCCTCACGAGCGATCTCCTCGTTCGGGTAAGACATCTCGAACATCACGCGACCCGGCTTGACGTTCGCGACCCACCACTCCGGCGAACCCTTACCGGAACCCATGCGGGTCTCGGCGGGCTTCTTGGTCAGCGGGCGATCCGGGTAGATGTTGATCCAGATCTTGCCGCCACGCTTGATGTGGCGGGTCATCGCGATACGCGCCGACTCGATCTGCCGGTTGGTGACGTAGGCGGGCTCGAGAGCCTGGATGCCGAATTCACCGAACGCCACCGAGGTGCCGCCCTTGGCCATACCGGTACGACCGGGGTGATGCTGCTTGCGGTGCTTGACCTTGCGGGGCATCAGCATGGGTCAGCCCTCCTGATTCTCTGCCGGAGCCTCCGCCACCGCGGTGGCGGCCCGTCCGGCCTCAGTGCTGGTCGCGGTGGTACCGGCCGAACCGGACCGCCGCGGACGGCTCGGCCGCTCCCGACGCTCGCGACGCTCGGGCTGCGCGGCGGCGGCGGTGACCTCACGCTTGCCGCCGACGATGTCGCCCTTGTAGATCCACACCTTCACGCCGATCCGGCCGAAGGTGGTGCGAGCCTCGTACAGGCCGTAATCGATGTCGGCGCGCAGCGTGTGCAGCGGCACCCGACCCTCGCGGTAGAACTCCGAGCGCGACATTTCGGCGCCGCCGAGGCGGCCCGAGCACTGCACTCGAATGCCCTTGACGTTCGGCGAACGCATGGCCGACTGAATGGCCTTGCGCATCGCGCGACGGAACGCCACACGGTTGGACAGCTGCTCGGCCACACCCTGAGCAACCAGCTGCGCATCCGACTCGGGGTTCTTGACCTCGAGGATGTTCAGCTGAACCTGCTTGCCGGTGAGCTTCTCCAGCTCGGCGCGGATGCGGTCGGCCTCGGCGCCGCGACGGCCGATCACGATGCCCGGACGCGCGGTGTGGATGTCCACCCGGACGCGGTCACGAGTGCGCTCGATCTCGACCTTCGAGATGCCGGCCCGCTCCATACCCGTGCTCAGCAGCTTGCGGATGGCTACGTCTTCCTTGACGTATTCCTTGTACTGCTTGTCGGCGTACCAGCGGGACTTCCAATCGGTGGTGATACCGAGGCGGAAGCCGTGGGGATTGATTTTCTGTCCCATTTACTTAGCCCCTCCCTTCCGGCGGCTACGAGCCGGGGCGGCGGAAGCGACGCTCTCGACCTCGATGGTGATGTGGCTGGTGCGCTTGCGGATCCGGAACGCGCGGCCCTGGGCGCGCGGCTGGAAACGCTTCATGGTCGCGCCCTCGTCGACATACGCCGTCGAGATGACCAGGGTGTCGGGGTTCAGGCCGAAGTTGTTCTCGGCGTTCGCCGCGGCGCTGGCCACGACCTTGGCGACGGGTTCGCTGGCGGCCTGCGGTGCGAAGCGCAGGATGTTCAGCGCATCCTCGACCCGCTTGCCGCGGACCAGGTCCACGACGCGGCGAGCCTTCATCGGAGTGACGCGAACGTGCTTCGCGGTCGCGCGCGCGGTCGGGTTCTGAAGCGTGGTGTCTTGTTCGCTCATCGCCGCTTGCTCTTCCGATCTTCCTTGACGTGGCTCCGGAACGTCCTGGTCGGCGCGAACTCACCGAGCTTGTGCCCGACCATGTTCTCCGAGACGAACACCGGCACGTGCTTGCGGCCGTCGTGGACCGAGAACGTGTGGCCGATGAAATCGGGGATGATGGTCGAACGACGCGACCAGGTCTTGATGACCTGCTTGGTGCCCTTCTCGTTCTGGACGTCCACCTTCTTGAGGAGGTGTTCGTCGACGAACGGGCCCTTCTTGAGGCTGCGTGGCATCTTTAACCTCCTCCTTAACGCTTCTTGCCGCGGCGGCGGACGATGAGCTTGTCGCTCGGACGGTTGGGCTTACGAGTACGGCCTTCGGGCTTACCCCAGGGCGAGACCGGGTGGCGACCACCGGAGGTCTTGCCCTCACCACCACCGTGCGGGTGGTCGACGGGGTTCATGACGACACCACGGACCGTGGGGCGGCGACCCTTCCAGCGCATACGGCCGGCCTTACCCCAGTTGATGTTCGACTGCTCGGCGTTGCCGACCTCGCCGACGGTGGCGCGGCAGCGCACGTCGACGCGGCGGATTTCACCGGAGGGCATACGCAGGACGGCGTAGACGCCTTCCTTACCCAGCAGCTGGATGCTCATACCGGCGGCACGAGCCAGTTTGGCGCCACCGCCCGGACGCAGCTCCACCGCGTGGATGGTGGTACCGGTCGGGATCGAGCGCAGCGGCAGGTTGTTGCCGGGCTTGATGTCGGCGCCGGTGCCGGACTCGATCCGCGTGCCCTGGGCGATGCCCTTCGGCGCGATGATGTAGCGCTTCTCGCCGTCGGCGTAGTGCAGCAGGGCGATGTTGGCGGTGCGGTTCGGGTCGTACTCGATGTGAGCGACCTTGGCCGGGATGCCGTCCTTGTCCAACCGACGGAAGTCGATCAGACGGTAGGCCCGCTTGTGACCGCCACCGCGATGACGGGTGGTGATCCGGCCGTGCGCGTTACGACCACCGGACTTGGTGAGCGGGCGCAGCAGCGACTTCTCGGGAGTGGACCGGGTGATCTCGGCGAAGTCCGAAACGGACGACCCGCGCCTACCCGGCGTAGTCGGCTTGTACTTACGGATTGCCATGAGTTCTTCTCTACTTTCTGAAGATCCGACCGCTTACGCGACCGGGCCTCCGAAGATCTCGATGGGCTTGCTGTCGGCCGAGATGGTCACGAGCGCGCGCTTGGTGCTCTTGCGCTGGCCGTAACCGAAGCGGGTCCGCTTGCGCTTGCCCTGACGGTTGGCAGTGTTGACGCTGGTGACCGTGACGCCGAAAACCTTCTCGACGGCGATCTTGATCTGCGTCTTGTTCGAGTCCGGGTGCACCAGGAAGGTGTAGGTGCCCTCTTCGATCAGTCCGTAGGACTTCTCGGAGATCACCGGCGCGAGCAGAATGTCGCGGGGGTCGGCGATGGTGGTCACTTGCTTTCCTCCTGTGCAGACTCGGCCGGGCCGTGCACGAACGCGTTGAGCGCCTCGACGCTGAACACGACGTCGTCGCTGAGCAGCACGTCGTAGGTGTTCAGCTGGTCCGGCGCGATCGGGTGCACCCCCTGCAGGTTCGCCACGCTCTTCCACGCGGTGACATCTTCGCGGCCCACCACGACCAGAACCTTCTTGCGGTCCGACAGCTCGGCCAGGAAGTTCTTGGCGGCCTTGGTGGACGGTGTCTGGCCGGCGACCAGTTCGCTGATCACGTGGATGCGCTCGTTGCGGGCCCGGTCCGACAGGGCGCCACGCAGGGCGGCGGCCTTCATCTTCTTGGGCAGGCGCTGCGAGTAGTCGCGCGGCTGCGGGCCGTGCACGGTGCCACCGCCGGTGAACTGCGGCGCACGGGTCGAACCCTGGCGGGCGCGGCCGGTGCCCTTCTGGCGGTACGGCTTCTTACCACCGCCGCGGACGTCGCCGCGGGTCTTGGTGGCGTGCGTGCCCTGGCGAGCCGCGGCCTGCTGGGCCACGACGACCTGGTGCATCAGCGCGATGTTGGCGGTCGCGTCGAAGATCTCCGCGGGGAGTTCGACGGTGCCGTTGGTCTTGCCGCCCGGCTCTTTGACCGGAAGCGTCAGGTTGGTCTTAGTGTCGGTGCTCATGCCCGGGCACCACCCTTCGCAGCACTCTTGACGATCACGATGCCGCCCTTGCGGCCCGGGATCGCGCCCTTGATCAGCAGCAGGCCGTTCTCGGCGTCCACCTTGTGGACCGAGAGGTTCTGCGTGGTCACGCGGTCGTTACCCATCCGGCCGGCCATCCGCATGCCCTTGAACACGCGACCCGGGGTGGAGCAACCACCGATGGAGCCCGGCCGGCGGTGCACGGCCTGCGCACCGTGGGCGGCGCCCTGGCCCTTGAAGCCGTGACGCTTCATGACACCGGCGTAGCCCTTGCCCTTGCTGGTGCCGGTCACGTCGACGTAGGTGCCCTCTTCGAAGACATCGGCCGACAGTTCCTGGCCCACCTCGAACGAGCCGGCGTCGGCGACGCGGATCTCGGCGACGTGGCGGCGCGGGGTGACACCGGCCTTGGCGAACTGCCCGGCGACGGGCTTGATCACCTTGCGCGGGTCGATCGCGCCGAAAGCGATCTGAACGGCGGAGTAGCCGTCGCGCTCCTCGGTGCGGATCTGGGTCACGACGTTCGGTCCGGCCTTGACGACGGTGACCGGAACGACGCGGTTCTTCTCGTCGAACACCTGGGTCATACCGAGCTTGGTGCCCAGGATGCCCGCGGCGGGCCTGTTCTTGTTGTCAGTCATATCTGCAATCCCCGTCACTGAATGTTGACGTCGACGCTGGCCGGCAGATCGATGCGCATGAGCGCGTCGACCGTCTTCGGCGTCGGGTCGAGGATGTCGATCAGCCGCTTGTGCGTGCGCATCTCGAAGTGCTCGCGCGAGTCCTTGTACTTGTGCGGCGAGCGGATGACGCAATACACGTTCTTCTCGGTCGGCAACGGCACCGGCCCGACGACGCGGGCACCGGTGCGGGTCACCGTCTCGACGATCTTGCGTGCAGACGCATCGATCGCCTCATGGTCGTAGGCCTTGAGCCTGATGCGGATCTTCTGTCCCGCCACGCTGAGTGTCCTTTTCTCCGCTTACGTTGTGACCCAGGAGCTTTCGCTCCCGAACCACCCTCATTTGCACAGCCCGAACACACGAAGACGCATCAGCCACCATCACGACCGGGGCGCACCCGATCCATCGCCGCTGTTCATCTGTCATGGTTCTTCCGGTCCACGCGGTCGGGCGTGTCGCCTCTCCGCTCATTCTTCGACCCCGGGCATACTTCACCTGGTGGGTCTCGGAACTTCGTCCCGGACGTACCCGCGCCGGACTCGACGCCGATACTCAGTGGGTCCTGCTCACCTACCGGCGATGGACGCACACCACCGCTGCAGGCAACCCGAACAGTATGCCCGAGGCCCCCCACCCACTCCAAATCGGGGGTCATCCGCGCCGGCGGACATGCCGCGGTCCTGGTCGGACGGTACCGGACCGGATCGCGGCGCGTCGAACTTACTCCAGAGTAAGATGCTGGCCATGAGCACAGAGACCGCCACGTATCGCGGCTGGAAGAAGCTGCCCGACAACCGGCTCGGACATGCCCTGTTCTCGGTCGGCATGATCGCCCGCGTCCCCTACTTCGGCACCGTCGTCCCGAACGTCGTGCGGCTGGAGCCGGGATTGTGCGAGGTCACCGCGCCGAAATGGTTCGGGATCCACAATCATCTGGGCACCTTCCACGCGATCGCGGCCTGCAATCTGGCCGAGGTCGCGATGGGCATGCTGAGCGAGGCGACGGTGCCGACCACCCACCGCTGGATCCCCAAGGCGATGAACGTGCAGTACCTGGCCAAGGCCGAATCGGGTCTGCGCGCGGTCGCGAAACTCGACCGGATCCCGGACTTCGACGCCCTCACCGAGGGAAGGGAAGTGGTTGTTCCCGTGTCGATCTATGACAAACGCGGCATCGAGGTCGTACACGCCGACATCACCACCTGGGTGACACCGAAGTAGCCGATTCGGCCCGGCTCGCCGGGGCGTCGCGACTCGGCAGGGCACGCGACTCAGCAGGGCGGGGGCGGCGGCGCGTCCGCGACCGCGGCCAGGATGTCGGCGATCACGCGCGGGGCCGACAGCAATTCGTCGTGGCCGACCGCGAGGTTCGGGCAGCCGTCCTGCACCCAGGAATTGCGGTCCCCCGGCCGCGGCGCGGCCAGCAGCGCGGTCTCCGGAGGTGTGATGACCTCGTCGGTGCGGCTCGCGATCGCGGTGTAGCGGATGCCGGGCGCGGTCTCGCCGCCGGCGTTCAGCGCGGCCAGCGTCGGGGCGCCCGGAACCTGTTCGGCCCCGGCGGGCCCGAAGACCTGCGCCGCGGTCTGCTGCCCGTCCATCCCCAGGGCCCCGTAGAACGGGAACATGCTGGGCAGGCCCTCGAAGGTGGATCCCCGGTACGGCGTCCCGACGGTGACCACACTCGCCACCACGTCGGGGCGCCGCCGCACCAGCTCGCGGATCTCGGTGCCGCCGGTGGAATGGCCGACCATGATCACCTTCGCCGCGCCGGTGGTGTTGCGGACCGTCGAGACGAAGGTGCTCAGCTCCGTCGTCTGGGACGCGATGTCCGCGACGCCGTAGATCACATTTCCCTGCAGGGCCGCCGCCACCGGGCCCAGACCGGGCCACCCCCGATCGGCGGCGCCGCTCGTGCCCGGCGCCGGGAACGGAACACGGCCGATATCGGCCGCGAATACGCAATATCCCGCGCGGCGCAGCGCGGGCGCCAATGCTCCGAAACTGCGCTGCGCGTCGGTGGCGGCGCCGTGCGCCAGCACCACCGGATAGGGTTTGTCCGGCGTCGGCCGGCAGGTGAAATCGTTCGCGCCGGGCAATGACGGAACCTCCACCGGATATGCGCCGACCACAGGCGCCTGGCCCGTAATTATGGCGACCAAGGCGCAAAAGAACACGGCTGTCGCCGAGAACCGCACCCTACTCATGGCAGCCCATGGTAGGGGAAGTGCACGATATTTCCCGGCACCCGGACCGCCACCCGTTGTCACGAATAATCAGCGATGATGTGGCATTTTCATATCGCCCGCTCCGGCTCGAGATATCGATCACAATCCCAGGCCTCCGGCGAGAACCGGCCACGACTGTTCGAGGTCGTCCTGCCAATAGCCCCAGGTGTGGGTGCCCGTGGGCCGGAAATTGTAGGTGGCCGGAATGCCGAGCGAATCCAATCGCGTCTGCATGTTGTGCGCGCAGAGGTTGGTGGCCGCCTCGATGATGCCGCCGATCACGATCTGGTTCGAGAAACCCCATGCTCCCGGCAGCGAGTACTTGCCGCCGTAGGTGTCGTACGGACCCGGCAGGCCGGTGCCGTTGGCGATATAGATCGCCTTGCCGCGCAATCCTTCCGCGTGTACGTAGGGATCGTTGCGCACCCATTCCGGATCACCCGTCGGGCCCCACATGTTGTCGGTATTCGACCATCCCCAGGTATTCACCGTGAGGCGCACGAATTCCTGTCCCATCGGATCGCTGGTTTGCGCACAGCCACTGTAGGACCCGACGGCGGAATACAGTCCGGGAGTGAGGGCGGCCAGCGCCAATGTGGTGGTCGCGGACATCGAATATCCAGCTATGCCGTTGCGACCGTTGGCATTCAGGAATTTATCGAGCAGGGGCGGCAGTTCCTCGGTGAGGAATGTGCGCCATTTGTTGCGCCCGAGAAAGGGATCGTCGCGTTTCCAGTCGGTGTAATAACTGAACTGGCCGCCGATCGGCGTCACGACGTTGACGTCCTTGTCCGCCAGGAAATTCAACGCATCGGTGCGGCTCGCCCAGGTGGCGCCGTCGATGCCGCCGCCCGCGCCCAGCAGCAGATACAGCACCGGCCGCGGCGTGGTCTGATCGGCGGCGCGCTGGACCTGTACCTCGATGTCCTTGGCCATCGACGCCGAATGGACCGTGACGGTCTGATGCCGCGCGTCGTCGGTGCGCACTCCGACGATCGCCGACTCCCCTCCCCCCGATCCGGACGGCACCGGATCGGCGAAACCGGTGGCGGGGTACATCATCAGCGCACTCGCCGCGAGCACCGCGGCGGTGACCGGACCGATTCGCGGCCGGAATCTGCGCCGCGGAATTCGCCCCTCGTATCGATATCTTCGCATCTCGTTCTCCCTGGCCACCAGCAGTTCGCGAGCACCCCCGACGGCGCCCGTGGTCTCAGGTTATGAACTGTCCCAACGCATTTCACGACGCGAATTGCTACGCCACGAGTTTTCGGGGCGTAACGTCCACGGCCTGCGCGGCGATGCGGGGCCGGGCTGGGAGAATGCAGCCATGAGTGCGCAGGATGTCCGTCGAGCCGATCTGTGCGTGGTCGGGCTCGGGCCGACCGGCCGTGCCGTCGCACACCGCGCGATGCGGGCGGGGCTCGACGTCGTGGCGGTGGATCCGCGGCCCGAGCGGCTGTGGCCGCCGACCTTCTCCTGCTGGGTCGACGAACTTCCCGCATGGCTGCCGCACAGCGCGATCGCCCAGCGCATCGAGGCGCCCACCGTCTGGACGCAGACGCCACATCGAATCGACAGGCCGTACTGCGTGCTCTCCAAGCCCGGGCTACGCGACGCGCTTCCTCTTGACGATGCCACCGTCCTGGCTGGGCGCGCTACCTCCGTCGACGCTCATCGCGTGGAATTGCAGGGCGGCGGCACCGTCACCGCCGCCGCGGTGGTCGATACCCGTGGACTGGCTTCGCCGGGGTCGCGGCGCACCGCCAGCGCGCACGGCATCTTCGTCGATGCCGACCGGGCGGCGCCGATGATCGCCGATGGTGAAGGGCTGCTGCTGGATTGGCGCGACGAGAACGGCGCCGGCCCGGACGAGCCGCCCTCGTTCCTGTACGCGGTCCCGCTCGGCGACGGCACGGTGATCTTCGAGGAGACCAGTCTCGGCCTGCGCGGCGGCATGCCGCAGCACGAACTGCGCCGGCGCACCCTGCATCGGCTCGCCGCGCACGGCGTCCGGCTGCGCGGTGACGAACCGTCCGAGGCCGCACACTATCCGCTGGATCAGCCGCCCCCGCCGATGCGCCGGTCGCTGCGCGGCAACGATCCGGTGCCGTTCGGCTCCCGCGGCGGCATGATGCATCCGTGCACCGGCTACAGCGTCGCCGATTCGTTCGCGTTGGTCGACACACTGGTCGACGCGGTGCGCACGGGCGCCGATCCGGTCGCGGCGCTGTGGCCGTGGCAGGCGCGGCTGGTGTATTGGATGCGGATGCGCGGCCTCTACGGCTTGGGGCGGCTGACGACCGCGCAATCGATCTCGATGTTCGAGGCCTTCTTCACCGCCTCCCCGCGCCAGCAGCGGGCGCTGCTGTCGGCGCACGACGACTACGCAGCCCTCGGGGCGGTGCTGTTCATGACGGTGTCGCGAACCTGGCCGTTCCGTTGGCGATTCGATCTGGTCGGCTGGGCGAATCGCAACCGCTGGGTGGGCTACGGGTATCCGGCGGCGACCTCGGATCCGATGCTGGACGCAGCGCTCCCGGAGGACGGGAGCGCCGGCGTCTAGCGACGAGGGCGTCCTAGTGGGTGAACACCGCTTTGCGCTTGCCGAGCATCGCGGCGGCGCCCTCGGCGAAATCGGGTCCGCGCAGCAACTCGGCCTGCCCGGCCTTCTCGGCGGCGAGCGCCTCGTCCAACGACGCCAGGGCGGCCCGGTTGAGGGTGCGCTTGGTGAGTTCGAGGGCGCGGCGCGGGCCGTGGGCGAGTTTGGCGGCGACCGCCTCGACCTTCGCATCGAGCTCGTCGACGGGCAGGACCCCGGCCAGCAGGCCGCGCCGATAGGCCTCGGTGACGGGCAGCCGCTCCCCGAGCAGCGCCAGCTCCGCGGCCAGCGCCCGGCCGGATGCGGCGGCCACCAGCGCGGCGGCGCCACCGTCGGGCATCAGGCCGATGTTGATGAAGGCCTGCAGCAGATAGGCCTCCTCGCTCGCATAGGTGAAATCGGCGGAAAGTGCCAGCGCCACACCGATTCCCGCGGCGGCACCGCGCACCCGCGCGATCACCGGCACCGGCGCGTCGATGATCGAACGGATCATCCGGTTCGCGCCGTCCATGGTCATCTCGGGGGTGATGCCCCGCTCCTTCTCGGCGGCCGCCGCGGCCAGATCGGCGCCGGTGCAGAAATCGCCGCCCGCCCCGGTCAGCACGACGACGCGAATCGACTCATCCTCGGCCACATTCCCCAGCGTGTCACCGAGGGCGATCATCGCGTCGTAGCTGAGGGCGTTCTTGCGACCGGGATTGTCGATGGTCACCCGCAAAACGCGATCGTCCCGCACGATGGTGAGGCCGGGGGTGTGGTCGTGATCGCTCATGGTTACTCCCAGGTGGGCCGCCGCCGGTGGCGACGAGACGAGAATGATGGTTAACTTTGCGAATTGTGGTTAACTTATGTTGACTTGTCCGGCGCTGTCAACCAATCGGCGCCGTCGACGAGCCGAAACGCAGAAGGAGAGGTGTATGGTCGCGGATCGCAGCGAGGCCGGGCTCGCATCCGCGCGACCGGGTACCACCACGACGACCCGGCGTCGGCCGAAGAATCGCAAGGCACAGATTGTGCGGGTCGCCGCCCGCGCCTTCAGTGAGCGCGGCTATCACCCGGTCGGCGTGGACGAGATCGCCGCCGAGGTGGGCATCTCGGGACCGGCGCTGTACCGCCACTTCGCCAACAAGTACGCACTGCTGGTGGCCGCCGCCGAGGCCGGCGCCCAGCAACTGCTCGACGCCGCCAAGGCCGCCGACGCACCCGGACTCGATCCGAAATCGCGACTCACCGCGCTGATCCGCGCGTTGGCCGAGCACACCATCGATGTGCGCCGCGAGGGCGGGTTGTACCGCTGGGAGCGCCGCTACCTCGAGCGCGAGGACCGCGCGCGCATCCGGGTGATCTACGACGAACTGCAGGATCTCATCGAATCCGCGGTCGCCGCGCTGCGGCCGGAGGCATCGCCCGCCGACGTGGAACTGATCGCGACCGGCATGCTGGGCGTGATCGGCAGCATCACCGCGCACCGCACCGCCCTGTCCAACGCGCGGCTGACCGATCTGATGCTCGATATGTGCTGGTCGCTCCTGCACACCGAGCTGCCGCCGCTGCCCGATCCCGCGGCCGGTGGGGCGCCGGTGCGCGGGCTGCCGCTGAGTTCCAAACGCGAACAGCTGCTCACCGAGGCGATCCGCATCTTCGGCCGCCAGGGCTACCACGAGGCCAGTATCGAGGAGATCGGCGCGGCGGTCGGCATCAACGCGTCCAGCGTGTACCGCTACTTCGCGAGTAAATCCGATCTGCTGGCCGCCGCGTTCCACCGCACCGGGGAACGCGTCGCGATCGCGAATTCCGAGGCACTGGCGGAGGCGACCAGCCGCTCCGACGCCGCGCTGCGCATCGCGGCGCGGTTCGCGCGGCTGACCTTCTCGACGCCGGAGATCCTGCCGGTCTACTTCGCCGAATTCTCGAATCTGCCCGCGGCCGAACAGCAGAAGCTGCGTTCGGTGCAGCGGCAGAACGTGCTCGAATGGGCGCATCTGCTCGACGACGACCCGGCCGAGGCGCGCTGCCGCGTCCATGCAGCCATCGCGCAGGTCGTCGACGTCGGGCGGCGCGTGCGCTTCGAGAATCGGCCGGAACATGTCGCCCGGGTGTGCGCGTTGATGGAAGCGGTTCTGCTGGGCTGGAATTCAGCACCGGAGGCGGCGCAGGGCGAACAGCTCGAGGCGTAGCTGCGCCGGAACCGGCCGTCCCTAGAACCGGCTGTGGCGGATCCGGAAGATCGCCCGCGTCAACCGCAGATGGCGCGGGTGCCGGTCGAAACTCGACAGATCCACCGGCGCCCGGTAGCGCTTCTCCGCGATCGCCAGGGTGCGGCTGAATTCGCGCAGTCCGGCCTCACCGTGCGTATGTCCCTGCCCGTACTCGCCGACCCCGCCGAAGGGCAGGGCTGGGTTGGCGGCGTAGGCCATGGTCGAATTCACGGTCACCACACCGGTTCTGATGCGTTCGGCGAAGTCGGCGACACCCCGCACGTCGCGGGTGAACACCGAGACCGCCAGGCCTTGATCGGCGGCGTTGATGCGGTCGATCGCCTCGTCGATATTCGCCACCCGATTCACGATCAGCACCGGCCCGACCGCCTCCGCGGTGATCGCCTGGCTGTCCTCGGGCACATCGGTCAGCACGATCGGCTCGATATACGGTTCGCGGATCGATTCCAGGCCGCCCACCACGGCCCGGCCGCCGCGCGCGATCGCATCCTTGACCTGCCGGCGGACCACGTCGACCTGGGAATCCATGATCATCGGACCGTAGGAGGCCTTGCGATCGCCACCGGGACGCAGCGAACGCGCCTGGGCGACGACCCTTTCCAGGAACGGTTCGTAGACCGAGTCCGCGACATAGGCCCGCTGGATACCGGCCGGGCTCTGCCCCGCGTTGGACATGGCGCCGAACACCGCCGCCTCGGCCGCGGTGTCGAGTTTGGCGTCGACGTGCACGATCATCGTGCCTTTGCCGGCCTTCTCGACCACGACGGGCGTCAGCGTGGGCGCGCACAGTTCGATCACCTCGCGCGCACCGGCCTCGGAGCCGGCGTAGGCGATCTTGTCGACCCGGGCGCGGCACAGCTCGGCGCTGGTCGCGCTCGTTCCGGTGATCGCCTGCAGGACAGGCTTGTTCGGCGCCAGCGCCGCCCAGCTGTCGGCCAGCCAGATACCGACACCGGGGGTGAGCTCGCTGGGCTTGAACACCACCGCGTTGCCGGCGGCCATCGCATACGCGATCGAGCCCATCGGGGTGAAGACCGGATTGTTCGGCGAGCCGAGCACCCCGACGACGCCCAGCGGCAGATAGCCGACCGAGGCCCGCTGATTGCGGGTGAGCCAGGTCGAGGCGAGTTTGCTTCGCCCCAAGAGTTTTTCGGCGTTGCGCGCGGCCCAGTTCAGATGTTCCACGGCGAGCATGATCTCGATCGCGGCGTCGACGCGCGGCTTACCCGATTCGGTGCAGATCAGTTCGGCCAGTTCGCCGGCGTTGCGGGCGATACTGCGCTTCCATTCCAGCAGCCAGCGCTTGCGCCCGGCGAATCCGATTGCCGCCCACCAGGTCTCGGCCGATCGAGCGGCGCGCACGATCTCGGTGACCGCGGCCGCGTCCATGACCGGATATTCGCCGATGAGCTCGCCGGTGCGTGGATCGTGGGACTTCAGCATCTCGGCCATTGGCCACCCTCTCGCCGGCGGAGACCTCGGCATTCGTTCGACGTGTGCACCAGCAGCGGGCGGGCGACGATGCCGCGGGCGGGTGCGGACGAATCGATACCGCTCCCCTGGTCGTCAGACTATGGTGCGTTCCGGGCGAGCGACAACAACCGCGAACATCCTACGAACCGCCCGGTCCGCGTCCGGACCAGCGACAATGGCGATCGAGGCCGATTCGCCGACGGAAGTGTGAGCAACGCCACAGATTGAACCCGCCGACGCGTTTCGACAACGCCCTGTTTCAGATCGCGGTAGAAAACTACCGCGGCGGAAAACTCCGGGGCCCGGTCGACGCCCCGAGCCCGCGGCACCGACGGCCGAGCAGCCGGACGAAGTAACATCGCGCCCGGTGGAAGGTATCCATCAACCGGGACAAAGATCAGCGTTCCGGACAATCCGGTCGCGGCCCGGCCGATAGTGGAGAGTTGATGCCGAGTTTGGACAACGCAGAATCGCACACACCGCGTGAGGATTCGGGCGGCACCGACGCGGCAGCGTCTCGGGCGAACACCGACGCGGCAGCGTCTCGCGCAAACACCGACGCGGCAGCGTCTCGGGTGAGCACCGACATCACCACCGGTGCCGATACCGCTGTGACCGCATCGGGCACCGATCCGGCCGTCGTGGTCGACGATGTGCGCAAATCCTTCGGCGAGGTCCAGGCGCTGCAGGGCATCAGCTTCACCGCCGCCCGCGCCTCGGTACTGGGCATCCTCGGACCCAACGGCGCCGGCAAGACCACCACGGTCAAGATCCTGTCCACCCTGTTGCGCCCCGATTCGGGCAGCGCCTCGGTGGCCGGGCACGACGTGGTCGCCGACGCGGCCGGGGTGCGCCGCTCGATCATGATGACCGGGCAGTACGCCGCGCTGGACGAGAATCTCTCCGGCCGTGAGAACCTGGAACTGTTCGGGCGGTTGATGGGCCTGCCGAAGAAGGACGCGCGTCGCCGCGCCGACACCCTGCTCGAGGAATTCGACCTGGTCGGCGCCGGTAAGCGCGCGGTGCGGCACTACTCCGGCGGTATGCGCCGCCGCGTCGACATCGCCTGCGGATTGGTGGTGCGGCCGGAGGTGGTCTTCCTCGACGAGCCGACCACCGGCCTCGACCCGCGCAGCCGTCAGGGCGTGTGGGATCTGGTCAACGCACTCAAGGAGCAGGGCATCACGGTGCTGCTGACCACGCAGTATCTGGAAGAGGCCGACGTTCTCAGCGACAACATCATCGTCATCGACAAGGGCACGGTGATCGCCGAGGGCACCGCCGACGAACTCAAGGAGAAGACCGGCGGCAGCTACTGCGAGGTGGTCCCGCTGGACCCGACGCAGCTGCGCAAGGCGGTGACCGCGCTCGGCGAGCTGGTGCCCGAGGCGCTGCGGCACGAATTCGCCGGCGACCGGATCTCCATCCCCGCCCCGGACGGGGCGAGCACCCTGGCCGAGGCGGTACGCCGTCTCGACGCCGCGGGGCTGGAACTGGCCGATATCGCGCTGCGGCGGCCCTCGCTCGACGACGTCTTCCTGTCCATCACCGGTCATTCCGGCGGAGTTCAGTGAGCGCGCCGGTGGCCGCCGAGGCCCGCCTCTTCGCACAGATGCCCGAGGCGCGGATCTCCAGCTTCGCCCAGTGGCGGGCGCTGACCGGGCGGATCGTGCGCACGATGGCGACCAAGGGAGAACTGGTCGTGGCGGTGATCACGCCGCTGGTGTTCACCCTCGGCTTCTATCTGCCGCTGCGTTATGTGATGCAGTTCCGCGGTATCGACTACGCCCAGTTCGTGATGCCGATCATCGTGCTGCAGACCATGTCGTTCACGATGATGTCGAATGCGCAGATCGCCGCCTTCGAATCGATGACCGGTCTGCACACCCGGATGCAGACCATGCCGATCGGGCCGATGGTCCCGCTGACCTCGCGCATCTGCGCGGGTCTGGTGCGCTCGGTGACCTCGCTGATCGCGGCGTTGATCTTCGGCTACATGATCGGTTTCCGGTTCACCGCCGGCCTCGGCCAGGCGGTGCTGTTCTGCGCGTTCTCACTGGCCGTCGGAACCGTGCTGGCCATCGGCGCGGACGCGCTGGGCAGTTTCACCAAGAGTCCGGAGGCGCTGAGTCAGGCACTGACCCTGCCGACGCTGATCCTCGGCATGCTGTCGTGCGGGTTCGTGCCGGAATCCGGATTCCCGGCATGGATTCGGCCGTTCGCGCGTAATCAGCCGGTCTCGCAGTTCTCCTTCGCGCTGCGGGATATGGCCGCGGGCGGGGTGAGCTGGCATGTGCTGTGGGTGCCGCTGGTGTGGTTGATCAGTCTGACGGCGGCGTTCGTACCGCTGGCGGTGTGGGCGAGTGTGAGGCGATCGTGAGCAGTCTGACCATCGATACGACCGAGACCGCCCCGGAGACTCTCGGCTGGCAGACGCCGCTGCCGACGGTCGCGCCGCGGTCGGAGCGGTCCGTCGCGACCTGGGCGCGGCACAGCCTGATCCAATGCAAGCGGTTGCTGATGGTGTGGGCGCGCGACCCCGCGACCACCATTCAGACGCTGATCTACCCCGCCCTCACTCTGCTGATGTTCCGGATCGTGCTCGGTGATTCGATCACCGCGGCCACCGGCATGCCCAGCGTCTACGGCACGGTCCCGCTGATCACTCTGGTGGCGGCGATGTCCGGAGCCGTGGTCAGTGCGCTGGGCTTCAAAACCGAGAAGTACACCGGCCTGCTCGGCCGCTTCTGGACGATGCCGATCCACCGGGCCGCGGGGCTCACCGGGCGGCTGCTGGCCGAGGCGCTGCGCGTCCTGGTGACCACGCTGTTCGTGATCGCGGTCGGCGTCTGCATCGGCTTCCGCTTCTGGAACGGCCCGCTGGCCTCCCTGGCCATGATCGGCATCCCGGTGCTGTTCGGCGTGGGCTTCGCGGTGATGGTGACCGCCCTGGCCACCGTCTCCGAGGGCGTGATGCTGGTCAACATCATCAGCATCATCAACACCCTGCTGATGTTCTTCAACTCCGGCTTCGTCCCGGTCTTCGCCTATCCCACCTGGTTGCAGACGATCGTCGAGAACCAGCCCATGAGCACCGCCATCGACGCCATGCGCGGCCTCTGCTGGGACGGCCCGGTCGCCGAACCCCTGTGGAAGACGGTGGCCTGGGTCCTCGGCATGATCGTCGTCTTCGGCTACCCGGCCGTACGCGGTTACCGCCGCGCCGCCGAAACGGGAGCGTAAACCGTCGCCCGACGGTGATCAGCGGACAGCGGGGTATTCCAGAGCCTTGGCGATGGCCGGGATCTCGACGACCGCACCGGTGGCGACGTCCACGACCAAGTTTTCGCAGTAGTCCGTGTCGACTCGAAGTTGTACGCCGTTGAACGCGAGAAACATCATGCACGCCAACCAGGCTGTCCGCTTGTTGCCGTCGATGAACGGATGATTCCGTGACAACGACTGGAGCAGTGCTGCCGCCTTCTCGAACACGCCCGGGTAGACCACCACCCCGAATGCGCGAGTTTGCGGGCGGTACACCGCCGACAGCAGTAGGCCGATATCCCGCACCATCGTCCGGACATCGCCTGTCACCCGATCCGCGATCATGAGGACGTCCTCCAGATCCACGTAGACTACGGAATCTTCGGGAAGATCGGTCACTTCAGCCGATCCAGAAGTTCGGCCCAGCGGCCCATTTCGACGTCCAGGATTTCACGTGCCCGATCGCGATGGTCGTGGCGCGCCACATATTCGGCCACAGCCTTGTTGATCATCGTATTGATGCTGATGCCCTCTGCCTCGGCTTGTCTCTTGACTGCCGCCTCATTGTCATCGGTGAACCGTACGTTGATCGCCACAGAGTGATAGTACCAGTTTGGTACCACCGGCTGACTGCCCAGCGGCTACCCACCGGGCGCACCGACCCTTGCCACACCGTCTTGCCCCACCGAGGCCGGGCGGGCGCAGCCGCGTAGTTCGCCGATGTAGGCGGTCATGGCGTCGCGGTTGCGGGTGAGCAGGTCGATGCGCTGGGTCAGGCGGTCGCGCTGATGTTCGAGTGTCGCGATGATTTCCGGTGTGGCGTCGGCGAAATGGATGTCGCGCGGATCGTCCAGGCAGGGCAGGATCTGCTTGATGATCCGGGTGGGCAGGCCCGCGTCCAGCAGCCCGCGGATGTGCAGGATCTGATCGACCAGACGCTCGTCGTAGTCGCGGTAACCGTTGGCGCAGCGGCGCACCCGGATCAGGCCCTGCTCCTCGTAGTAGCGCAACAGCCGCCGGGACGTATCGGTCCGCTCCGCCAACTCACCGATTCGCATATGCCCTACCTCACAACGGCTTTCGATTGACCTTCACATGTATGGCAAGGTTCGACGATACCGGCATGAGCACGGATATCACACTGTACGACTACTCCCCCATCACCGAGCGCGAGCCGATCCACTGGCCCGAGGGCAAACGAGTCGCGTTCTACGTCGGCCTCAATATCGAACATTTCTACGTCGACCTGCCGGGCACCGCGACCTACGAGGGCACCACCGCCCTGACGCCGGACGCCCTGAACTACGGCTGGCGCGACTACGGCCCGCGGGTGGGCATCTGGCGCCAGATCCAACTGCTCGACAAGTACGGGATCCGGGCCAGCGCCCTGTTGAATTCCGATGTGGGCGAACGGTATCCGCAGATCATCGCGGCCGGGAAGGAACGCGGCTGGGATTGGCTCGCGCACGGCAGCAGCAATAGCCATCTGCACACCGGACTGTCGCCGGACGAGGAACGCCGGGCCCTGACCGATATCGTCACCACCATCGAGAAGACCACCGGCCGCCGGCCCCGGGGCTGGATGGGACCCGGCCTCACCGAAACCTTCCACACGCCGCAGCTGCTGGCCGAACTGGGACTCGAGTACGTCCTCGACTGGACCAACGACGATCAGCCTTATCGGCTGAATGTGCCCGGGCTGCTGAGTGTTCCGTATTCGGTGGAACTGAACGACATCGGCATCTTCGTCAGCAAGGGCCTCACCGGCCCCGATTTCGTCCGCATGGTCCGCGACCAGCTCGACCAGCTCTACGCCGATTCCGCCGACAGCGGCCGGGTGCTGGCGCTGGCGCTGCACCCGTTCGTCACCGGCCAGGCGTTCCGGCACCGCTATCTGGACGAGGCGCTCGACTACGTGGTGAACCATCCGGGCGTCTGGGTGACCACGAGCGACGAGATCGCGGAGCATTATCGACGGACGACGGCGTGACGGCCGCTATCGCCCGGCGACGGTCAGATAGATCAGCAACAGGTTCAAGGCGCTGATCACCGCGGCGATCAGCCACGCGGCCGCGGTGGTCGCCCGATGATTGGCGTCCGCACCCATCAGGACGCGATCACTCGTGAACCGCACCAACGGGATCAGCGCGAACGGGATGCCGAAGGACAGCACCACCTGCGAGACGATCAGGGCGCGGGTGGGGTCCACGCCGGCGGCGAGGATCAGCAGCGCGGGAATCAGGGTGACCACGCGGCGGAACAGCAGTGGGACCTTGCGGCGGAGCAGCCCGTCCATGATCATCGCGCCGGCGTAGGCGCCCACCGAGGTGGACGCCAGGCCGGAGGCCAGCAGGGCCACGGCCAGCAGCAGGGCGGCCCAGGGACCGAGGACCTCGCGGACCGCGGCGTGCGCGGATTCGATCGAGTCGATATCGCGGCCGCCGAGCGTGGCGGCGGCCATCAGCAGCATCGCCAGATTGACCGCGCCGGCGATGATCATCGCGAGCCCGACGTCCATGCGTGTCGCGCGCAGCAGGCGGCTGCGGCGCGGGCCCGGCTCGGTGCGGCCGTGCCGGTCGCGGGTCAGGCCGGAGTGCAGATAGATCGCGTGCGGCATCACTGTGGCGCCGATCATCGCGGCGGCGAGCAGCACGCTCTGCGCACCCTCGAAACGCGGCACCAGCCCGCCGGCCACGCCGGACGGCGCGGGCGGCGAGATCACCACACCGGCCAGGAAGCCGATCGCGATCACCGCCAGCAGACCGATGATCACGCGCTCGAACGGCTGCTGTCCGCGGCGGTTCTGCACGGCCAGCAAGGCCATCGACACCGTGCCGGTGATCACGCCGCCGAGCAGCAGCGGCAGCCCGAACAGCAGGTTCAAGGCGATGGCGCCGCCGACGACTTCGGCGAGATCGGTTGCCATCGCGGCCAATTCGGCCTGTCCCCAGTAGGCCAGCCGGACCGGGCGCCCGGCTCGTTCGCGCACGATCTGCGGTAGTGAGCGGCCGGTCACCACGCCCAGTTTCGCCGACAGATACTGCACCAGCGCGGCCATCACATTCGCCATGACGACCACCCACACCAGCAGATAGCCGTACTGCGCGCCGGCGCTGATATTGGAGGCCACATTGCCGGGGTCGACATAGGCGATCGCCGCCACGAACGCCGGGCCCAGCAGGACCACGAGCGAACGCAGCCGATTCCGGCTCGCCGGCCCGGATTCGACGGTGATCGCGTCCATGAAGAATAGTTTACGGGCAACCGAACTTTTTAGTGAGCCAGCCCCCCGAAAAGAACGAATCCGCCCCGATCGCGAGGGCGATCGAGGCGGATTCGGCGGTTCGGGTGAGGCGGTCAGATGCCCAGACCGCGGGCCAGCACCGGCCACGAGTCGAGGAAGTCGTCGTGCCAGTAGCCCCACGAGTGGGTGCCCGAGCTGCGGAAGTTGTAGGTCGCCGGAATGTTCAGCGAATCCAGCTTCGCCTGCAGGTCGTGGCTGCAGTAGTTGGTCGCGGCCTCGATCACGCCGCCGACGACGAGCTGGTTGCCCAAGCCGTAGGCGCCGGGGAGGGCGTAGGGGCCGTTGAGGGTGTCCCACTGGCCGGGCAGGCCGTTACCCGAGGAGATGTACAGGTTCGCGCCGCGCAGCTGATCGGCGTGCAGCAGCGGGTCGTTGTCCTGCCAGGCCGGGTTGTCGTCCTCGCCGTACATGTTGCGCACGTCGCCGCCGCCCCATGTGTTGACGGTGAGCTTCACCGCTTCGCGGCCGACCTGTGTGCTGCTCTCCGCGCAGCCGGAGTAGGCGGCCACCGACTTGTACAGGCCCGGCTTGGCGATCGCCAGGTTCAGCACCGAGGTGCCCGAAGTCGACAGGCCCGCAATGGCATTGACCCCGTTGGTGCCCAGCGCGCCGTCGATCAGCGGGGGCAGCTCCTCGGTGAAGAACGTCTTCCACTTGTTGCGGCCCAGGCTCGGGTCGTCCTTCAGCCAGTCGGTGTAGTAGCTCCACTTACCGCCGATGGGTTGCACGACGTTGACGTTCTTGTCCGACAGGAAGCCGTTGACGATATCGGTCTTCTTCTGCCACGACGCGTCGTCCTCGCCGCCGCCCGCGCCGTTGAGCAGATACAGGGTCGGACGCGGCACCGAGGCGTCGGCGGGGCGCTGCACATCGACCGGGAAGGTGCGGTTCATCGCCGCCGAGTGGACGTACAGCCGGATGCTGCGGTCGTCCTTGTAGGTGGCCTTCTCGATCCGCGATCCGTCGGGCGACTGCGGGTCGGCCAACAGAGACTTCGAGGCGATGACCGGATCGTCCGCCGAGGCGGACGTTGCGCCGACTCCGGCCACGACGCCTGTGAGGACTCCGGTGGCCGCGAGCACGGCAGCAGCTCTCAGACCACTACGCCGGAAGTGTCGACGAATCAATGTTCACACCTTCGCTATCTGCTCGAATTCGGTTTCAGCTTTCCGCGGGGCGCCCGGCGAGGCGCCACCCGGACGGTCGAGACCTCGCCCGACCCTACGGCCTATCTAGTCGTCTGACCAGACCGGTCCGTTACGTATGCGCCGCCCATCATGCCGGAGACGGCCCCTCCGGGCGAGGACCGGCCCTGCGCGCCAGCAGTGGTCCGAGGTCGGAGGGCGCCGCCGATCCGGCGGCCGCCGACACGTCGAGGTCGGCGAGGTCCGCCTGCGGCGTCTCGACGAACCGGGCGACGAGTGCGGCGAGTCGTTGCGAGAAGGCGCCGGCGGCGGATTCGTCGAAGACGTCGCGCGCGTATTTCAGGGTGACGCGAAGCTGGTTGTCGCGCACCACGACAACGGTCAGCGGATAGTCGAGATCGTCCGCTACGGCGAATCCGGTCACCCCGACGCCGTCGACGGCCAGCCGGTCGAGTACCTCGCGATCGACCGGGAACGATTCGAATACGACCAGGGAGTCGAACATTCCGCCCACACCGGCGGCATTCTCGATATCGCGCAACCCCAGACAGCAGGATTCCGACAGCGCGGACTGTTCGGCCTGCAAGCGGGTCAGCAACTCGGTCACGGTGCCCGAGGACGCCGCGCGCAGCCGCACCGGAACCACGGTCCGGAACGACCCCACCATCGCCGCCACTCCGGGCAGGGCCGTGGGCCGGCCGGAAACCACTGCGCCGAAGACGATGTCGTCGCGGCCGGTCTCCCGCGCGACGACCAGGCCCCAGGCCGCCCGCACCACGGTGTCCACCGAGACGTTCAGCCGGACCGCGAGTCGGGTCAGGCGCTCGGTCTCAGCGGCCGACAGTTCGAAGCCGACGACGCCCGTCTCGTTCGAGCGGGCGGGACCCGCCTCGGCCGGGGCCAGCAGCGTCGGTTCGGTGACGCCGGCGAGTGCGTGCCGCCACCGCGCGCGTGCGGTGGTGAGATCCTGTGCGGCCAGCCACCGCAGATACTCCGCGTGCGAAACGGATTTCGGCAGCTGCCGGGTCCGCGTGCCCACCGCGTAGCGCGTCAGCAGGTCCCGGACGAGCAGCGACGCCGACCAGCCGTCGATCAGCGCACGATGGCCGGTGATCAGCAGGCGGTAGGCCGCGGCGGGCAACCGCAGGAAGGTGAAGCGCAGCAGCGGCGCCCGATCCGGCTCGACATTCTCGGCGGAGTCGAGTTCGGCGATGCGCGTCGCCTCGGCCTGCGCCGCGTCGACTTCGAGATCGGTGAGATCGATACCGCGCCAGGCGACGTCGACGCGGGACGACACCACCTGGATCGGAGTGCCGGCGTGGTCGGCGGTGAAAGCGACGCGCAGGGCGTCGTGGCGCTCGAGCACGGCTTGCGCCGCAGCGCGCAACCGGGACTCGTCCACGGAACCGTCGAGATCCACGGTGACCCTGGTCAGCGCCGGGCCCACCGGGGAGTCGGCGCGGGCGGCCAGCATATCCGCCTGCGCCGCGGGTACCGGCCAGACATCCGCCAGATTCGGGTAGAGCTGCGACAGCTCGGAGATCTCGTTCTGCTCCATCCGCACCAGGGTGAAGTCCGACACCGTGAAACCGCCTGCATCGGGGCGGGTTCCGTGTTCGGCCAGACCGCCCAGGGCTCGAACCCATTGTCCGGCGAACTCTTTCACCTGATCGACGGTGAAAACCGATGCCGCGTAGTCGAACCGCGCGAGCAAGCCGTCGTCGGTCGCGTCCACGGTGATGTCGAGCAGCACATCGCCGGGCGGCGGTCCCGGATAGGGCCGGGCCGGACGCAGATCCCGGTAGCGGAAGGCGGTGCGCCCTCGGGCCGCCGCGGCCAACTGCGGACCGGTCCGCGGGTTGAGATAACGCAGCAGGCCGTAGCCGACCCCGGAATCGGGTACTGCGCGGCGCAACTCCTTGATCCGGCCGATGGCCACGCCGGCAGCGGGGCCGCCGAGCAGAGCCTCGTCCACATCGATTCCCGCAAGGCCCACGAGCAACGGGTGGGTGGTCGTGAAACCGCCTGCGGTAGTGGCGTATTCGGCTCCGCACACCGCGCGACCGTCGGCCGGCAGCTGCACCACCGCACCGATCAGGTCGCCGGCGGTGCCGCGGGGCGTGGGTTCCTGCGCCAGGGCGAACGCGGTGAGCAGTACCTCCTCGACGGTGGCATGGTAGGCCCGCGCCACCGCGTCCACGGCGATCGCGCCCTCGGCGGTGATCACCAGCGAAACCCGGCCGCGCGCCGCGAGATCGAGCCCCTGAATCGGGGCGTCGGCCGGGGCGGGCCGGAGATGGTGGTGCCACCAGTCGAGTTGCTCGACGGTGTCGGCGGCCATCGCCCGCTCGTGCAGGACGCGACTGAATCCGATCGGACCGGCGTCGACGGCCGCGGGCGCGGAATGGCCGCCCGCCCAGGCGTCCGACAGCTCGTCGACCACGATCCGCCAGGACGTATCGTCGATGACCAGGCAGTTCGCGACCACGACCACATTCGCCGCAGCGTCACCGCCTTCGGGCGACGGGATCAGCCCGAAGGCGATGTTGTGCCCGCTCGCCGGATCCAGTTCCCGGCCCATCGCCCGAACCGCCAGATCGACGGCCTCGGAGCCCGGCGCGAACTGCCGCAACACCGCCGCCGGGGGCGTTTCCGGAATCACGAACACTCCGGCCTCGTCGTCCAGCCGCGCCGACAGCATCGGATGCCGCTCGAGGACGCCCGCCACCGCTTCCCGGATCCGCTCGGGATCGCAGTCGGACGGAAGATCGACCACGATCGCCTGCTGCGGCAGCGGCGACGCTTCCAGTCCCAGTAGCCGAACCGCCATCGGCGGCAACGGCATCGGCCCACCGGTGGCGGCCGGCGCCTCGAGGATCGCGACGCGGGCGAGCGATTCGATCGTGCGTGCGGTGAACACATCGCGGGGCGTGAAACGCAGACCCCGGATGCGAGCCCGCGCCGCGAGTCGAACGGCCAGCGCGATGTCACCACCCAGTGCGAAGAAGTCGTCGTTCGCGCCGACGCGCTCGATCCCCGCCACCTCGGCGAAGATTTCGGCGATCAACTGTTCGGCCGGGGTTTCCGGTGCTCGGCGGGCCGGCTCGATCGCCGGGCCGCCGGCGCGCGGTTCGGTTCGGCCCACGTATTCCAGCGTCGGCACACCGCGCTGCCGGCGAACCACGTAGCCGGTGCGGAACAACCGCTGCCCGGGCGCTCCGCCGGGATCGGCGACGAACCGGGCCGCGGTGGCACCGGGGCGGTCGTGATATCCCCGCGCCAGCTGGACGCCGCCGAGATACAGCTCGCCGGCCACTCCCGCCGGCACCGGCCGCAACCGCGCGTCGAGTAGCACCGCGCGCACGCCCCGGTTCGGCGCAGCGATCGCCGGCACCGCATCGGGCGCCGCCACCTCACCCACGGCGAAGGCGACGGTGCTCTCGGTGGCGCCGAAGGCGATGTGCACGCGGGGATCCGGGCCCTCGGGACCGTTCTGCCACCACGCCGGTGCATCGGCCCCGACCGGCTCGGCACCGGTGAGGATGATCTGCGCCGACTCCGGTAGATCGCCGTCCAGTGCGGCGAGCGTCGGCACGTCGAGAACGGCATGCGTCACCTCGCGGTCGCGCATGACCCCGGCCAGTTCGGCGCCTCCCGCGATGTGCGGCGCCACGATGACCAGCGGCCCGGCCACCCCGACGGCGAGCACCAGCTCGAGCAGCGCCGCGGCATGCGCGGGCGACGCGAAGGCCAGAACCCGAGCGGCCGGGCCCCGCTCGTAGCGCTCAGCGAGTTCGGCGCTCAGGTTTCCCAGCCCCGAGTGCGTGAGCACGACGGCGCCCGGCCGGTCGGCGGCATCGTCGGAATCGGGAGCGTAGAGCAGGCACGCGGCATTGTCCGGATGCAGCGCGACGGTGCGGTCGGCATCGGAAATCGGTGCGCCGGAACAGGAGTCGACCTCATAGGCGAACCTCGGGTCGTCCAGCACGATCCAGCCGCCCGCGGTATCCGGTAGCTGCGCGCCCGCGGCTCGCACCGTCACGCCGAGGTCCGCGCGACAGTCGGACACGATCCGGGCGATCCGGTCGGCGGGACCGCTCGGATCGATCGGCACGAGCACCGCACCCGATTTGACCACCGACCACAGCGCCACCACGGCTTCGAGCGAACGGCCGATGGCCACCGCGACCCGGATATCCGGGCCCGCCCCCAGTTCGATCAGCAGCCGGGCCAGTTTGGTCGAGGCCAGGTCGAGCTGGGCGTAGGTGAACGCGCGACCGCCCACGACCACCGCCGGACCGTCCGGATCGGCGGCGACCGCGGCCGCCATCAGGTCGGGCAGCGTCACGGGCGCGCGCACCGGCACGTCGATGTCCGCGTCGAGATCGCCGGTCTCGGGTGCCCCGGGCATCTCCGGGCCGTCGAGCGCGATGTCGGCGTCGTGTGCCACCGCCGCCAGAATCCGCACCAGTTGCTCGGCGGCCTGCGCGACCGTCTCGCGGTCGAACAGGTCGGTGGCATAGGTGAATTCACCGCGGATCCCGGCCGCACCGCCGGCGGCCGTGCGATGTTCGCGCAGAGTCAGTCGCAGATCGAACCGCTCGCTGTCGGTGACCGGTTCCGCCACCGCGGAACTCAGGTCCGGTACGTCGAAACCGCACGCCACCGGTTCGCCGAAGGAGAACGCCACCTGCGTCAGCGGATGCCACGCTTCGCCGCGCTGCGGAGCCAGCGCGTCCACGAGGCGTTCGAAGGGGACGCCGGCGTTGGCGACAGCCCGCAGATGGGTATCGCGGACCTCGGTCAGCAACTGCGCGAAGGTGTGATTCGGCGTGACCCGGCTGCGCAGCACCAGGATGTCGGCGAACGGGCCGACCACCTCGGCGAGGCCGGGTTCGCCACGGCCGGTGACCGGCGTTCCGATCGTGACGTCGTCGGTACCGGACATCCGGGCCAGCACCACCGCGAACGCCGCGTGCACCACCGCGGACACGGTCGAGCTGTATGCCGGCGCCAGCGCGGTGAGGGCGGCGTGCACCCGCGGCTCTACGGTGATGTCGACCGTGCCGACGTCGAAACTCCGCTGCGGCGGGCGACCGGCGGGCCAGCGCGGTTCGTCCGCGAGATCGGCGAGTTCCGTTGTCCAGTAACGCAATCGGCCGGAGATCGGGGAGTCCGGATCCTCCTCGGAACCCGATACCGCGAGCTGCCACTGCGCGTAATCGGCGTAGCGCACGGGTAGCGGTGCCCACGCCGGCGCTCGGACCGCGCGCCGGGATGTGTACGCGGTCGCGAGGTCCCGGATCAGCAACCTCATCGAGAGCTCGTCCACGGCGATCCGGTGGGCGGCGATCATCAGCACATATTCGGTACCGGACAGCTGCTGGAGACGTACACGGAACGGAACGTCGACGGTGACATCGACGCCGCCGCCGAATTCGCCTGTCCCCCGCTCCGCGCCGGCCTGCACGACCTCGAGCTCCGGCGTCGCCTCGGCCACCGGCAGCACCCGCTGAATCGGGGTGCCCGTTCCGGCCTCGACCTCGGGATAGACCGTGCGCAGTATGTCGTGCCGCGCCACCAGGTCCGCCAGCGCCTGCCGCAACACCGCCACATCCAGCGCGCCCGACACCCGGATCTCGCACGAGATGAGGTAATCCGTTGCGGTGGTGTCGAACTGGTCGAGCAGCCAGAACCGATGCTGGGCGTAGGACAGCGGCAGCGGTTCCCGCCGCAGCGCCGCGCTCAGCGCCGGTCGTGTGCCGCGCTCCAGCCACGCCGCCAGCGCCCCCACCGTCGCGGCCTCGTACAGGGCTCTCACCGGCACGTCGAATCCCAGTGCGCCGCCGATGTTCTCGGCGGCCCGGACCGCCCGCACGGAGTTGCCGCCGCGCGCGAAGAAGTCGTCGTCGATGCCGATTCGGTCGAGGCCGAGCACCTCGGCGAAGGCACCGGCCACGACTCCCTGCACCGGGGTGCCGGGCGCCCGGAAACCGGTGGACGCGGATTCCGGCTCCGGCAGCGCGTCTCGATCGAGCTTCCCGTTCGCGGTCAGCGGCAGCGAGTCGAGCACCACGAATGCGGCGGGGATCAGACGATCCGGCAACGCCGCGCGCAACGCCGATCTCACCTGCGCCAGATCGAGTTCCCGATCGGCGGAGACGAGATAGGCGACCAGTCGATCACCGGTGCGCGGATCGGATTTCGCCACCACCGCCGCCTGCGCGAGTTGCGGCAACCGCAGCAACACGGCCTCGATCTCGCCCGGTTGGACGCGGAAACCACCGACTACCGCCTGATGATCGGTGCGGCCGCGATAGTCGCGATCGCCGTCCGCGGTCCACGCGACCAGATCGCCGGTGCGATACATCCGCCCACCGCCGCCGAACGGGTCGGCCACGAAGCGTTCCGCCGTCCGGGCGGGACCCGCGACATAGCCGCGGGCGAGGTCCGGACCCGCCAGATACAGCTCGCCGGAGACACCGACCGGGACCGGATGCAGGCGTGAATCCAGAACGCGGACACCGCTGTTGCGGGGCGCGGCACCGGCCGCGTGCTCCGCGTCGAGCCGATGGTCGACGATCGAGATCCCGCCCTCGGCGTAGGCGGACAGGTGGTGGAGCTCCACCGGATGCGAGAAGTCCGGACGCTGCGGCGGCGTGCCGGGCACATCGCCGAGGACGATCACGCGCCGGAGCGAACTCGGACTCACCTTCGCGTCGTCGCCGGGCGCCGCATCGTCCAGCGATGACGCGGACGCGGTGTGCAGCGTGGTCACCCGCTCACGCTCGATCAGCTCGGACAGCGAACCGTCGGTGGCGTCCGGTGCGGCGAGTACCAGCCGACCGGCCGCCGTGACCGCGGTCCAGAACTCCCAGGCCGCCGACTCGAAGGGCGAGGTGGTCGCCGGGAGCACCGCATCGTCGGGCCCGAGCTCGAATCGTGTTCGGTACCGGACCACTTGGCGCGCGGCGGCGCTGTGCGCAACGGTGAGCCCCCGGAGCCGGGCGTTATCCCCCGGACCGACGATCACGTAGGCCGGATGCTGCGGGAGCAGCGGCGCGAGCCGATCGTCGTCGCCGACCGGCCGCGGCGAGATGCCGGACAACTCCAGTTCGTCGATGCGTACGACGTCCTCGCGGGCGACACCCCGGCCCGCCTCGGTGAACGCCGGCATGGATTGGGAGCGGCCGCGCCAATCACGGGCCACCACCGCGGGTTCGGCGGGCGCGCTGGACCCGGGCGGCACCGGCAGGTTCGTCGCGGACAGCACCACGACCGGCTCGGCGGCGGCGAGGAGGCGGCCGATCCGCTCGGCGGGCTGATCGGGATCCACCGGCACAGCGGCGCCGCCGGCGACCGAGACCGCGAACATCGCGATCACGAGGTCCACACCGCGCGGTATCACCAGCGCCACCCGCGACTCGGGGCCCACACCCAGCGTGATCAGGTGTCGCGCAAGACGATTGACCCGAGCATCGAGTTCCGCGTAGCTCAGTCTCAGCGGGGCCGGATCGGGCTTTCCGGCATCGGCCGAGTCGGCTACCAGCGCCACCGCATCCGGCGGTGCGGCGGCGACAGCGGCAGCCAGCAGGGCAGGCAGGGTGGTGGCGTCCGGATCCGGTTCGCCGGGCGCGCCAGGGTCCGGCGGGGTCCGCTCGGCGGGTGTGAGGATGTTCAGGTCACCGACCGGCGTCGTGGGGTCGGCCGCCACCTCCGCGAGCAGCAGGGTCAGCCGCTCGGCGATCGTGGTCGCGGTCGCGGCCTCGAACAGGTCGGTCGCGTACGTGAGAGCGCCGCCGATTCCCCTGGGGTTTCCGTCCTCGCCGTAGGTGTCGGCCACGCTCAGATGCAGATCGAGCGGCGTGGCGGCGGTATCGGCGTCGACCTCGGTCACGCTCAGACCGGGCAGATCCCATTCCGGCAGTGCCGATTCGGCGGCCCGGTCGCGCAGCGACAGGCCCACCTGGAACAGCGGATGATGCGCCGCCGACCGGGGCGCGGCCAGCGCCTCGATCAGGATCTCGAACGGCAGTTCGGTGTGAGCGTGGATCTGCGCGTCGCCGTCGCGCCGGCGCGTCAGCAGCTCGGTGAACGGTTCCCGCGGATCGACGTGGGTGCGGACCACCACTGTATCGGTGAACACGCCGATCAGATCGTCGAGTTCGGTCTCCGTGCGGCGCTCGACCGGAGTGCCGACAGCGATGTCGGTGCTGTCCGACAGCCGGGCGAGCAGTACGGCGAAGGCCGCATGGACGACGGTGGCCAGTGTCGCGCGGTGAGCGCGTGCCACCTCGAGCAGACCGGCGTGCACCTGCGGCGCGATCCACACGTCGACGCGGGCGCCGGCTCGCGTCGCCAGCGGCGGACGCGGACGGTCCGTGGGCAACGCCAGAACCTCGGGCAGCCCGCGCAGTTCGCGCTGCCAGTACGACAGTTCGCGGTGGGCAACCGAACCCGGCTGCGACACCGATCCGAGTACGCCGTCGCGCCAGAGCACATAATCCGTGTACTGCACCGGCAACGGCGCCCACTCGGGCGCGGCGCCGCGAGTACGGGCGGCGTAGGCGGCCAGCACATCGCGGACCAGCGGACGCGTCGAGGACATATCGGCGGCGATGTGGTGGACCACCACGATGAGGACGTACTCCCGCCGCGCTCCGGGGGCGAGATCGGCGATCTCGAGCAACCGCACCCGCAGGGGGATCTCGGTCGCGAGGTCGAACGGCGTTGCCGCCGTTGCCTTCACCGCTTCCGGTACATCGTCCGCGTCGAGCCGTTCGGAACGCAGCTCCAGCCGGATATCGGCGGGGAGCACCGTCTGCACCGGTCCATCCGCAGTATCCGGATACACGGTGCGCAGGATCTCGTGCCGGACGAGAACGTCGTCGAATGCGGTACCGAGCGCCTCGGTGTCCAGGCTGCCGGTCAACCGCAGCGCGAAGCTCAGGTGGTGGGCCTCGGCACGCGGGCGCGACTCCGGCGTGGCGGCATCACCACGGTCGAAACGGTTGAGGAACCACATCCGCTGCTGCGCCGGAGCGAGCGGCAGCCGCTCGGGACGCTCGATCGAACCGAGGCGAGGCCGGCGGCGGGCATGGATCTCCGCGTCGAGAACGGCCGCGAGCCCCGCGACGGTGGGGTTCTCGAACAGCCACCGCAGCGGCACCCGTTCGCCGAGCGCCGCGCCCAGCCGGGACACCACTCCGAGGGCGAGCGCGGAATCGCCACCTGCTGCGAAGAAGTCGTCGTCCGCGCCTACCCGCTCGCGGGCGAGTTCCGAGCCGAATGCCTCCGCGACGACCTGCTCCGTGGGAGTGACGGCCGCACGGAACTCGGGCTCGGCACGCATCGGCTCGGACGGTGCCGTCCCGCCGATCCGGGTCGCGCCCGGCCGCCGCCGGAATTCCATCCGATGATCCGTGCCGCCCAGCCGAACCAGGCGTGCGGGACGCGTGTCCTCCGGGGCATCCCAGAGCGCCCGATCGCCGGTCCGGTACATGCGTTCGCCGGAGCCGAACGGGTCGGCCACGAAACGTTCCGCGGTCGCACCGGGTCGTCGCAGGTACCCGCGGGCCAGCCGCTCTCCGGCGACATACAGTTCGCCCTGCTCCCCCTCCGGCACGGGACGCAGGCGGTCGTCGAGCACGTAGGCGCGAACATTCCACTGCGGCAACCCGATCGGCACGACCGGTCGATCCTCGCCGTCCGCCGGCCAGTAGGTGACCGAGATCGCGGCCTCGGGCGGCCCGTACAGCTGGTGCACACGAGCATCGCAGACGGCGTGTACCGCATCGACGGTTTCCGGGCACAACTCCTCGCCGATGACGAAGACGTCCTGCAACGTGGGGCAGCTTCCCGCGGCGGTGTGCTCGGCGAATTCCGACAGTGCCGACGGGGAGAAGTCGGTGACTGTAACGCCCTGGGCGGCAATCGTTTTCGCGAGAACGCGCGGATCACGCTCGCTGCCGCGCGCGGCGAGCACCAGCGTGGCGCCGGCGCGCAGAGGCAACAGGCAGCCCCACAGCGCCACATCCGCGGTCACCGCCGTCCACTGGAGATAGACGTCCCGGCTGCCCAGCGGGTAGGCCGCCGACATCCACTCGATCTGCTGGTCGAGCGCGGCGTGCGACAGCACGGCGCCCGTCGGCCGGCCGGCCGTTGCCGGAGCGAAGACGACGTAGGCCGGATGCCCGGGGAGCAACGGCGACAGCAGTTCCTGCGGCCTGATCGGGCTCGGATCGAAGCCGCCGAGATCCATCGTGTCCAACCGCAGCAGGGGGATGCGCGCGGGCACGGTGATGACGTCGGCGACGGTCGTCACCACGCAGACCGGCCGCGCGACATCGACGATATGTGCCGTGCGATCGGCCGGATCGTCGGGATCCAGCGGCACACAGACGCCACCGGCCGCCAGGATCGCGTACATGCCGACGAGCAGCTCCGGGGATCGGCGAACGGCCAGGCCGACCGTGGTCTCCGGTCGCACCCCGCGGGAAATGAGCAGGCGGGCAAGCTGGTTGACCTGAGCGTCCAATTGGGCGTAGGTGAGTTCGGCGCCCGCGCAGGAGACGGCTGTCGCGTCGGGCACCTGCGCCACGGCCCGGCGGAAGCCGTCCAGCAGCAGCGCCGGTGCGACCGGGTGCCGATTGTCGTTGTATTCGTGGACGATCCGGGTCAGATCGTCCGGAGCGAGACCCTCGAGGTCACCGACCGGGCGGTCCGGAGCGTCGGTCACCTCCGTCAGCAACCGCAGCAATCGATCGGCCAGCCGGGCCACCGTCGGCTCGTCGAACAGATCGGTCGCATACCCGAATCGCGCCGTCAGCTCCTGCCCGCGGCCGTCGGAGCGGACCGGCACCACGGTGAGGTGCAGATCGAACGGCGTTGCGGTGCAGCCGATCTCGACCGGCGCGAGCGACAGGCCCGGCAACGACAGCGGAATCCGATCCGGCTCACGCACCGACAACAGCACCTGCACCAGCGGGTGGCGGTCGCGCGAACGCCGCGGGCTCAGCCCTTCCAGCAGGAGCTCGAACGGCAGGACGGCATGCTCGAACGCGTCCCGGTCGCGCCGCGCCACTGTCGCCAGCAGTTCGGTGAACGGCATCGCCGGGTCCACCGGCGTCCGCAGTGCGACCAGATTCTCCAGCGGGCCGATCAGGGCGGCGAGGGCACCTTCGCGGCGGCCGGAAACCGGAGTGCCGACCACGATCTCGCGCCGACGCGACAGCCGCGCGAGCAGGACGGCCAACGCCGCGTGCAGCACGGTGAAGAGGTCGACACCCGACGTCCGCGCCAGCTCGTCGATTCGCTCCCGGAGCCGGGCGGCGATGGGGAACGGATATTCCGCGCCGCGCCCGGAAGCCACCGGCGGGCGCGGGCTATCCGCGGGCAGCGGCAGCGGATCGGATATTCCGGCGAGCACCTCCCGCCAGTATTCGATCTCCCCGGCCGCGACCGAGGTGGGATCGCGTCGATCGCCGAGGAGTTGGGCATTCAGCAGTGCGTGGTCGGCGTAGTGCAGTGCCAGCGGCGGGCGCGAAGGCACCGCGCGATTGCGCCGCGCGAGGAAGGCGATCAGCAGGTCGCGCAGGAGGACGGCCATCGACTCGTGGTCGGCGGCGATGCGATGCACGACGACCGCGAGTACGTGCTCCGCGTCGTTCAGTTCGGCCAGCGCGAACCGCACCGGCACCTCGGTCGCGACATCGAAGGCGGCGTCCACGATGTCGGCCAGCCAGCCGGAGAGTTCCGCCTCGTCGATCGAGACCGGCTCCACCTCCCGCACGGCCTCCTCCGGCGACAGGACGACCTGGTGGGGTATGCCGTCGGTCTGTGGATAGACGGTCCGCAGGATTTCGTGCCGCTCGGCCACGTCTGCCAGAGCGGCCCGCATCGCGTCCACATCGAGACGGCCGGACAGCCGCAGCGCGGAGGCGACCGCGTCCACGGGTGCGGTCGTGTGGCCGTCGCCGGCGTCGAACTGATTGTGAAACCAGATGTGCCACTGCTGCGGCGACAGCGGAAGACGGTCCGGGCGCACCGGCGGAACCGGCAGCGCGGGCGGCACCGGGTGCGCAGGGGGCTCCGGCAGCGCCGACGACACCGGGCGCGCGGACGGCTCCGGCAGTGCGGACGGCTCCGGCAGTGCGGACGGCCCCGGGCGCGCAGGCGGCTCCGGTAGTGCCGACGACTCCGGGCGCGCAGGCGGCACCGGTAGCGCTGACGGCCCCGGGCGCGCAGGCGGCTCCGGCAGCGCCGACGACTCCGGGCGCGCCGACGACTCCGGACGCGCCGACGGCACCGGGCGCACAGGGGGCTCCGGTAGTGCCGACGACTCCGGGCGCGCGGACGGCACCGGTAGTGCGGACGGCACTGGGCGCGCAGGCGGCTCCGGCAGCGCCGACGGCTCCGGCAGCGCCGACGGCTCCGGCGTGATGACCCGCCCGGCCGCGGGCAGCATCGGCGCGGAAGCAGCAGGCTCCGGCGCGGAAGCAAAGAGCCTCGGCGCGGACACAAAGCGCTCCCGCGCGGACGCAGTGGACTCGGGCGCAGAAACATCGGACTCCGGCACGGACACGGCAGGCACCGGCGCAGAAGCACCGGACTCCGATGCGGTCGCGGCGGGCTCCGGCGCGGTCCCGGCGGGCTCCGGCGCGGACGCACCACGCACGGGCGCAGAAGCACCGGACTCCGGCGCGGGCGCAACGGGTTGCGACGCGGACGGCTCGCCAGCATCCTCGCGCGCGGCGGTGCCGGGCCGCGGCAGGAATTCGAGCCCGCTCTCGGTGCGCCGCACCACTTCTCCGGTGCGGAACAGGCGAGAACCGTCGGGCTCGAACGGATTCGCGACGAAGGCCGCCGCGGTCGCCGCCGGGCGGCCGTGACAGCTCCGCGCCAATCTGTCACCACCGATATACAACTCGCCCGCCACGCCGTCCGGCACCGGTCGCAACTGCTCGTCGAGCACCCACACGGCGATACCGCGCATCGGCTCACCGACGCCCGGTGCGACACCGGCCGTCGCGAGTGCGGTGACGGGCGTGACCGCCTGTGTCTGCGAGGTGAGAACGGCGTGGGTGACCTCCGCCGCGGCCGACAGTTCCGTGAGGTCCGCGCCCGTGGCCACCGTGGGCGCGGCGACGACCAGCGTCGCACTGCCCCGGATCGCGGTCAGCAGCTCGAGCAACGACAGGGCCGAGGCCGACGCTGCCGGATGCAGTACTCGCGACTCGGCGTCGACGCCCAGCCGCTCGCGACGCTCGTCGCAGGCGGCGCACAGCCCGGCCTGGGTGATCACGGTGCCGACGGCCGCGTCCGTCTCGTCGACCGGATAGAGCACCGCCGCCGGATGTTCGGCCCGCAGCGGACGCACCCGGTGGGCATAGGTCACCGGATCGGCGGGCAGCCGGTCCAGCGCGGCGCCCAGTTCGGCGCTGTCGAGACACAGCCATTCCGGCGCGGCCGGCAGTCCCGCGAGGTCGGCCGTCATGGTCAGCCCCACCGCGGGACGCGCATCGGCGAGAATTCGGCTCGTCCACGACTGCGGCGCAGCGGGATCCAGGGGTACGACGGCGGCGCCGGTCTGCGCGACCGCCCAGACCGCGATCACCGCTTCCAGCGAGGGCGGGGCCGCCACGGCCACCAGGTCCTCACTGCCGATGCCGCGCTGGATCAGCAACCGGGCCAACGGCGCCGACTCGGCGTCCAGCTCGGCATAGGTGAGATCGGCCACCGGGCCGGTGCGGTCCGCGACGACGACGGCTATCGCGTCCGGATCGGATTCCACCGCGGCGGTCAGCAGTTGCGGCAGCGTTCTCACGAACGATCTATGGGACCGGGCTCGGCGAATGCCGACAGAGTGAGTCATACCGTGGTCTCCTGCCGAACATCTTCCCGCCGCTCGAACAGCCGAACCACGAGCCTCTACCTCCTACCGCCGGTTGCCCGCTCATTGTCGGGCATGGGCCGACCCCACGCACCCCGGGCACCGATCCCTCAGCATGGTCGCAGATCGGCGGCAACGGCGTGTGAAACCGGGCCACCCGGATAAACCACTGTGGCGAAGCGACATACGTTGTCCGGTGCGCGACCGGCATGCCAGAATCGCCCCTGTACGGATGACGGGTCGGGAAGAAAACTACACGGAGGACTTTCGATGTTGCGAACTGCAGGTTTTATCGGCGCTGCCGCGCTGGCCGGCCTGGTCACAGTGCTCGCGCCCGCGTCCGCGAACGCGGCGACCGGCTCGCTCGGCATCAACAGCCGGATGATCGGCAACCCGTCGGGATGCATTCAGGTGAACGGCAGCCCGCTGATGGCCAACTCGGTGGCCAACTACACCGATCGCGACGCCACCGTCTTCAGCAACGCCGACTGCACCGGTGATGTCACCGGCACGGTGCCCGCGGGTGCCGTCGGCGCCGCGAACGGTGCCAGCATCCAGATCGGCTGACATGCGGTAGCAGCTCGGACAGTCGAAGGCCGCGTGGCGAATTCGCCACGCGGCCTTCGTCGTGTCAGGGACCGGTCACTCCGCTCGGTCGCGGTCGCGCAACAGCTCCTGCAACACCGGTCCGATCACCGCGAGCGCCTCGGGCTGAGTCATCAGCTCGTGGCGGGTCGGGACCGGGTGGTCCACGACATCCCCGGCGTACGGACGCCATCCGGCGATGACGTCGTGGGTCCGGCGCTCGTCCGCGGCGGCGCGGAAGTAGTGCACGGTGCCGTCGAACACCTGCGGCACGAATCCGCGGGTCAGCTGAACCGAACGCATGGCGCTGGTGTAGATGCGCCGCAACCGATCCTGCGTGAGCACGACCAGATCCGCCGGAATCGCATCGTGCAACCGCACGAAGTCCTCCTCCGTCAACTGGTCGAGACGCTCCGGGTCCACATCGCGAATGCCGAGTTCCGCCAGTGTCTCCTGCATCGCCTCACGGAACGTGCCGAGGTCGAACCCATGGTCGCTGTCCAGCATGGCGAGCAGGTCCACCTCGTGTCCTGCCGCGCGCAGCCGGACCGCGACCTCGTGCGCGAGCAGACCACCCAGCGACCAGCCGAGCAGCCGGTACGGCCCCTCGGGCTGGCGGGCGACGATCTCGCGGACGTACCGGTCCGCCATCTCCGCCAGCGACCGCGGTGGTTCGGAATCCTCCGACAGCGCGGCGGCCTGCACGCCGAAGATCGGCTGCTCCGGATCCGTGTAGCGCGCGAGCCCGGCGTAGCACCAGGACAGGCCGTACATCGGATGGATGCAGAACAGCGGACGCCGATCGCCCGCGGCGCGAATCGGCAGGATCAGCCCCAGCGCGGCGTCGGACTGCTCGTCGTATTCCAGACCGGCTTCCAGCGATTCGGCGATGCGCGCGGAGATACCGGCCACCGTGGGATCCAGGAAGAACCACTGCACCCGAATCTCGGCCCCGGTGACCCGGCGCAACTGATGCACCACGCGACCGGCGTTCAAACTGGTCCCGCCGAGGGCGAAGAAGTCGTCGTCCAGACCGACTCGATCGGTGCCCAGCACCTCGGCGAAGGCCGCTGCCACGGACTGCTGCAACCCGGTCACCGGTTCCCGGTAGGGACGCGCGGCGAGCGCGGGAATCGGCAGTGCGCGGCGATCCAATTTCCCACTGGCGTTGAGCGGTAGCTCCGCCAGCGGCATCAGCACCGCCGGGACCATGTACGCGGGCAGGCGGCGCCGCGCGTAGGCGGTGAGCTCGTCCGGATCGACGGCGTGCCCGGCGGCCGGCACCACATAGGCGACCAGGCGGTCCGGATCGGGTACCACCGCCGCGGCCGCGTGCGCCACCGATGCGTGATCGAGCAGTACCGCCTCGATCTCACCGAGTTCGATGCGCTGTCCACGCAGCTTGACCTGGAAGTCGGCGCGACCCAGGTATTCCAGTCCGGCCTCGCCGAACCGCACGATGTCGCCGGTGCGGTACAGGCGCCCGCCCGGCTCGAACGGATCGGCGACGAACCGCTCGGCGGTCAGCGCCGCAGCGCCGTGGTAACCGCGAGCCAACTGCACACCGGCGACGTAGAGTTCACCGGCCGCACCGGCCGGCACCTGCCGCAACTGCCGATCGAGCACGTACACGCGGGTATTGGCGACCGGATCACCGATCGGCACCGCGGTGCGCCCGGCGCCGGCCTCGGCGCGGGCGGCGGTCACCACGGTGGCCTCCGCGGGGCCGTACCAGTTGTGCAACTGCGCGGGCAGGGCGTCGTGGAACGCGGCGGCGGTACCCGTCGTCAGCGCTTCACCGGCGGCGAACACCAGGCGCAGCGGAGAATTCGGCTGCCGGCCGAGCTCCAGGAAGGCGTCGAGCATCGCGGGCACGAAGTGCACCGTGCCGATCGACTCCCGGGCGATCACCTCCGCCAGGTACTGCGGATCCCGATGCCCGTCCGGCTCCGCCACCACGATCCGGGCACCGGTCTGCAGGGGCCAGAACAGTTCCCAGGTGGAGATGTCGAAGGTGATCGGCGTCTTGTGCAACACCGTGTCACCGACCCCGTGCGGATACCGTGCCTGTGCCCAGCGGAATTGGTTGGCCACCTGCCGATGCGTGATCACCACACCCTTGGGCCGGCCCGTCGAACCCGAGGTGTAGATGACGTAGGCCGCGTTGTCGGGGCGCGGACGCGGAAGCGGTCGCGCCGCTCGCGCGGTCAGGCTCGCCACGTCCACCACCGGAATGCCGGTGGCGGTGGTGAATCCGTCGGCCGCCGTGGTGAGCACGCACAGCGGGTTCGACCCGCGCAGCACATGATCGTTGCGCTCGGCCGGATGGTCCGGATCGACCGGCACATACGCGGCGCCGCTCTCGAGGACCGCGTAGAGCGCCACCACCAGTTCCGCCGAACGCCGCATCGCCACCGCGACGCGGGTCTCCGGCCCGGCCCCCGCCTCGACCAGGGCACCGGCCAGACCGGTTGCCGCGGAACGCAATTCGGCGTAGGTCAGGGTCCGGTCGCCGAAGGTGACGGCGGGTGCGTCCGGAGTACGGTCGCACTGCGCGTGGAACAGCGACACCAGGGTGGCGTCGTCGAGCAGTTCCGGCGCCGCGGTGTCGTTGCGGGCGGCCAGGCTCGTCCGCTCGGCGTCGAGCAGCAGCCCGATGCCCGGCAGACCGCGACGCGGCGCGGCGACGAACTCACCGATCAGCATGCGCAACCTGTCGGTGACGGCGGCCGCGGCCGCCGCGTCGACGGTGTCGTGCCGGTACAGCATCTTCACCCGGAGTTGCGAATCCAGGTTCACCAGGACGGTCAGCGGGTAGTGCGTGAAGTTGACCGCCTGCAGACCGGTGACGGCCATGCCGTCGATGGTGCTCGCTTCCTGCAACCCCTCGGTGTCGATGGGGTAGGACTCGAACGCGATCATCGTGTCGAACAGGCCCTCCACACCGAGGGCACCCTGGATTTCGGCCAGCCCGATGTGGTGCTGGTCGAGCCGGGCCGCCTGCTCGGACTGCAAGCGCTGCAACGCATCCTGCACCGACCAGCGCGGATCGAACCGCACGCGCACCGGAATCGTGTTGACGAACAACCCGATCATGTCGTCGATGCCGTCGAGCTGCGGCGGACGACCGGAGACCGCGGCACCGAAGACCACGTCGTCGCGATCGGTATGGGCCGCGATCACCGCACCCCACGCCGCCTGAACCACGGTGTTGACGGTCACGCCCGCCTCGGCGGCGAACGTCGTCAGCGCGCGGGTCTGCTCCGGCGACAGGTCGAAGGTCAGCGTGCCGATGCCGTCACCCGGGGCGGCGGGCGCCGCGAGCGCCGGGGCCAGATGACTGGGCTCGAGCCCGGCCAGGGCACCGGCCCACTCCGACAGCGCCCGATCGTGGTCCTGCCGGGACAGCCACGCCAGGTAGTCGCGGTACGGCCGGACCCGCGGCAACATCGACGAATCACCCTGCACCGCATACAGAATCAGCAGATCCTTCATCAGCAGCGGCATGGACCAGCCGTCCAGCAGGATGTGATGCGTCGTCAACGCCAGATGGGTGGCGCCGGAATCGGTGCGGTACACGGTGAATCGCACCAGCGGCGCGACCGCCGGATCGAACCGGTACCGGTCCGCGGCCAGCACCTGGGTCAGCTCGTCGTCGGCCACCCCGGTCACGACCTTCCAGGGCACCGCCACATCGTCGACCACCAGCTGCACGGGCACACCGGTCGCCGTGGTGACGAAGGCCGTGCGCAGATTCGCATGCCGATCGAGGACCGCCTGCGCGGACCGGTGCAACCGTTCCAGATCGATATCACCGGACAGTTCCAGGGCGAACTGCATGACGTAGTCGTCGACGCCGTCGGCCTCCTGCAGTTCGGTCAGGAACAGCAGACCCTCCTGCAGCGGTGACAGCGGCAGCACGTCCGAGAGTCCCGGACGAGCCTCCCGCCAGGCGTCCAGTTCCGCCTGGCCGACCCGCACCAGCGGCACATCCGACGGAGTGAGGCCGCCGGCGGCCGGATCCTGGGTATGGCGGGCGAGCGCGGTCAGCGCGGAGACCCAGTCCCGCGCCAGTTCCCGCACCGCGTCCTCGCCGACGATATCGGCCGCGTACAGGAAGGTGACGTCCATGAGCGGGCCGTCGGGACCGTCGTTGACGATCGCGTTGACGTCGATCACCGCCGCCGCCGGCATGTCCGGATCTTGATCCGCGACAACCGATCCCAGTTCCGCCGTGGGCAGCCAGCCCAGATCCGGCAGGCCCTCGGGAACGCCGCCCGCGGAGACCCGGCCCAGGTAATTGAAGCTGATCTGGCCCAGTTCGCCCGCGACCGCCGGGGCGGAAGCCGGGTTGAGATACCGCAGCAGGCCGTAACCGATTCCCCGGTCGGGCACCGCGAGCAGTTGTTCCTTCACCGACTTCACCAGGTCCGCGGTCACCGTCGCGCCCGCGAACGCGGCTCCGACGTCGATGCCGGTCAGATCCAGCGAGACGGGATAGATGCTGGTGAACCAGCCGATCGTGCGGGTCAGGTCGGCGCCGGGGACCGTGGCCTCCTCGCGGCCGTGGCCCTCCAGCTTCACCCGGGTCACCGGTGCGTCGATGCCGCGGCGACCACGCCAGGTGCGTACCGCCAGTGCCAGCGCGGCCAGCAGGCCGTCGTTGACACCACCGCGGTACAACGCGGGCAGGCGGGTGAGCACGGCGTCGGCGACCTCCACCGGCACCCGCGTCTCGAAGCGACGCACGGTCCGATGCGTGTCGACCGCCGGATCGAGGGCGCGCGCGCCCAGCAGCGGATCCGGCGTCGCCAGCACGCCACGCCAGTAATCCGTCTCCGCGATCCGCTCGTCGGATTCCGCCGCGGTGACCAGACCGTGTGCCCACCGCCGGAACGATGTGCCCACCGGCGGCAGCTCGATCGGAGCACCGGCCGAGCGCTGCGCCCAGGCGACCGCCAGATCCGGGATCAGGACGCGCCAGGACACGCCGTCGATCACGTAGTGGTGCGCGGCGACGGTCACCGCGTCGCGACCGTCGGGCCGGCGCAACCAGGTGAAGGTCAGCATCCGGCCCGCCTGCGGGTCGAGCGCAGCCAACGCCGAATCCATTGCGGCGCTTGCGATCCGGTTCAATTCCTCGGCGTCGACCCCGGCGGGGACGTCGATGGTGGTGACCAGGTCGCGGACATCCACCGAACCCGTGGGCAAGGCCTCGAAGGTCCAGCCCTCGCCGGTCCGCCGGACCCGCGATCGCAGCACATCGTGGTGGTCGAGCACCGCGGCGATGGTCGCGATCAGACCCGATTCGTCGATGTGCTCGGGCAATCCGAGCACCATCGTCTGCGCGAACCGGTTGTGCACGCCGCTGCCCAGATAGGCCGCCAGCACGGGAGTCAGCGGAATCTCGCCGACCCCGCCGCCCGGCAGTTCGGCCAGCACCTCGGGTTCGGCCAGCCCGTCCGCCACGGCCACCCGGGCCAGGCCCGCGACCGTCCGGTGTTCGAACACATCCCGCGGGGTGAAGACGATTCCGGCCGCTTTGGCCCGCGACACCAGCTGAATGGACATGATGCTGTCACCGCCGACCGCGAAGAAGGAGTCGTCAACCCCGACCTCCGGTACGCCCAGCACCTGCGCGAACAACTCGGCCAGCCGCGTCTCGAGCGCGGTGAGCGAGGTCCGCGACGCCGTCACCGCGAAGGCCGGCGCCGGCAGCGCGCGGCGATCCAGCTTTCCGTTGGCGGTCAGCGGAATCGCGTCGAGCACCACGAAGGCCGACGGCACCATGTACTCGGGCAGCGATTCGGCCACCCCGGCACGCCAGCGATCGTCGACGTTTCCGGCGGACGGACGGTCCGCCGGGTCCTCGGGCACCACGTACGCGACGATGCGCGGATCGCCGGGGCGATCCTCGCGCACCAGCACCGCGGCCTGGGCGATGCCGGGGCGGGAGAGAACGGCCGCCTCGATCTCGCCGAGTTCGATGCGGAAACCGCGCACCTTCACCTGATCGTCGGCGCGACCCAGGTATTCCAGATCGCCGTCGGCGTTCCAGCGCGCGAGGTCACCCGAGCGGTAGAGCCGGGTGCCCGGCGCACCGAACGGATCCGCCACGAACCGGCCCGCGGTCAGCGCCGGCTGCCCGAGGTAGCCGCGCGCCAATTGCGTTCCGGCGACGTAGATCTCACCCGGAACGCCGACCGGCACCGGCCGCAGCCGGTTGTCCAGCAGATAGGTGCGCAGACCCGGGATGGCCCGGCCGATCACGCTGCCGTCGGCCTCGGCGACGGCCGCCGCGTCCAGGGCGCGATAGGTGACGTGCACGGTCGTCTCGGTGATGCCGTACATGTTGATCAGTCGCGGCGCGGCATCGCCGTGGCGGTCGTACCAGCCGTTCAACCGCCGCAGCTCCAGCGCCTCACCGCCGTACACCACGTAGCGCAACGCCAGTGGCGCCGCGGAGTCGGCGGCGGCCTGATCGGCCGCGTCGAGCTGATAGAACGCCGAGGGCGTCTGGTTCAGCACGGTGACCCGTTCCCGGCGCAGCAGTTCCAGGAACTGCTCCGGCGAGCGCGAGGTGTGGTAGTCCACCACGACCAGGGCGCCGCCGTGCAACAGCGGGCCCCACAGCTCCCATACCGAGAAGTCGAACGCGTAGGAGTGGAACATCGTCCACACGTCGGTCTCGTCGAAGGCGAACCAGTCGCGCGTGTTGGCGAACAGCTTCGCCACGGTGCGATGCGGCACCTGCACGCCCTTGGGGCGACCGGTCGAACCGGAGGTGTAGATGACGTAGGCGATGCTGTCGGGAGTCGGCGCACCCCGGCGCTCGGCCGGCGTGATCGGGTCGGACGACACCGCCGACAGATCCAGCCGATCCAGTTCCACCACGGTCGGGACCCCACGCAACTCGATCTCCCGATCGGAGGTGGTGACCGCGCAGATCGGCCGGGCGTCGTCGAGCATGTAGGCGATGCGGTCGGCCGGATACGTCGGGTCGACCGGCAGATATCCGGCTCCGGCACGGATCGCCGCCAGCAGTGCGACGACCAGATCCGCCGAACGCGGCAGTGCCACCGCCACCAGCGTCTCCGGACCGGCGCCCGCCTCGATCAGGGTGCGCGCCAAGCGGTTCACCCGCCGCGACAGTTCCGCGTATCCGATCCGTTCGTCCCCGAAGATCACCGCGGTGCGATCGGCGTGTGCGGCCGCCGCGGCGTCGAACGCCTCGACCAGCGTCGTCTCCGGACCGGAATCCGTGCCCGCCGAAACCCACTGTCCGAGTACGCGATCGCGTTCGGCATCGGTCAGTAGCTCGATATCGGCGACCGCGGTATCCGGCGCGGCCGCGATCTCGCGCAGCACCCGGTGGTACCGCTGTGCGAACTCACGGATCGTCGACTCGTCGAACAGGTCACGCGCATAGGTGATCCGGCCCGCGAGGGTCGCATCACCGGCCGCGTCTCCCGCCTCGAACAGCGTCACCGACAGATCGAACTTTTCGATCGCCACGTCGAAATCGACGGCCTCCACCCGGAGTCCGGGCAATTCGAACGAGCCCGACGGCAGGTTCTGGAACGCCAGCGACACCTGGAACAGCGGCGAGCGGACGGTCGAGCGCTCGGGGGCGAGCGCGTCCACGAGCCGTTCGAACGGAATGTCGGCGTTGGCGAACGCCGCCAGGTCGGTCTCCCGCTGGCGCGCGAGCAGGTCGAGGAAACTCTCGCCCGGCCGCAGCTCGCTGCGCAGCACCAGCGTGTTGACGAACATGCCGATCAGATCGTCGAGTGCGGCCTGACCGCGGCCGGCCACCGGGGTGCCGATCGCGACGTCGGCGCTGCCGGACATGCGGCCCAGCAGCACCGCCAGCGCGGCGTGCACGACCATGAACATCGTGGTGTTGGCCCGGCGAGCCAGCTCCACCAAACCCTGCCGCACGTCCGCGTCGACGGTGAAGTCGATGCCGGCGCCGAGGTAGCTCGGAGCGTTGGGCCGCGGCCGGTCGGCCGGCAGCGTGGACTCCTCCGGCAGGTCGGCCAGGGCGTTGCGCCAGTAGTCGATCTGGCGCGCCGCCAGCGATTGCGGATCATCCTCCGCGCCGAGCAGCTCGCGCTGCCAGACGCTGTAATCGGCGTACTGCACCGGCAGCGGCGCCCACTCGGGCTCGAGTTGCTGCGCCCGAGCGGCGTAGGCGGCCATCACATCCCGGGTGAGCGGTCCCATCGACCAGCCGTCGCCCGCGATGTGGTGGACCACGAACACGATCACGTGCTCGTCGGTCCGGTCGGTGAGCCGGAACAGCGCGACCCGCAGCGGAACCTCCGCCGACACATCGAATCCGACGGCGATCACGTCGATGATCCGCTCGGCCAGGTCGCGCTCGGCCACCCGCATCGGCAGAATCTGCGGAGCCGCCTGCGAGGCCGGCTCCACGACCTGCACCGGACCGTCCTGCGTCTGCGGATAATAGGTACGCAGAATCTCGTGGCGGGCCACGACATCACCCACCGCGCGGCGCAGCGCCGGAACATCCAATCGTCCGATCAGCCGGACCGCGATCGGAATGTTGTATGCCGCGGACTCGGTGTCGAACTGGTTGAGGAACCACATCCGCTGCTGCGCGGGCGACAGCGGAATCCGTTCCGGCTCCTGGCTTCCCGTCGCCGCGGGCGCCGTGCTGCGCGCGGTCAGCGCCGGGCGTGCCGCCGCGGCCGAGGTCTCGACCTGGGCAGCGAGGCGCTCCACCGTCGCGGCCTCGAACACCAGCCGCACCGGCACCTCGGCGTCGAGGGCGGTGCCCAGGCGCGCGACCACGCGGGTGGCGCTGAGCGAGTTGCCGCCGAGGGCGAAGAAGTCGTCGTCCAGACCGACCCGCTCCACGCCCAGCACCTCGGCGTAGACCGCCGCGACCGCCTGCTCCGTCGCGGTGACCGGAGCACGGAAGGCGGTGGCCTCGAAGACCGGTTCCGGCAGGGCGGCGCGGTCCAGCTTGCCGACCGGAGTCAGCGGAATCCGGTCCAGCTCGATGATCATCGTCGGCACCATGTGCGCCGGGAGCTGTTCCCGGGCGTGGGCGTCGAGGACCTGCCGGTCGAATGCCGCCGTCGCGCCGGTCGCGCCGGTCGCGGCGGGCAGCACATAGGACACCAGCGCGGTCGCGCCGCTGGGCGCCGTGCGCCCGACGGTCACCGCGAAGTCCACCGATTCGTGGGCGGCCAGCACCGCGTCGATCTCACCGAGTTCGATGCGGAAGCCGCGCACCTTGACCTGGAAGTCGTTGCGGCCCAGGTATTCCACCCGGTATTGCGCCTGGTCGCCGTCCTGCGGAGCGGACAGCCAGCGCACCACGTCACCGGTGCGGTACATCCGCACCCCGGGCAGCCACGGACAGGCCACGAACCGCTCGGCGGTCAGGCCGGGACGGCGATGGTAGCCGCGAGCCAGTTGCGCACCGGCGACGTAGAGCTCCCCGGCGACACCGGCCGGCACCGGACGCAGGCGCTCGTCGAGCACCCACGCGGTGATGCCGCGGATCGGTCCACCGAGGGTGACCGGTTCGCCCGGCCGCAGCGCGTCACTGATGTTGGTGGCGATGGTCGCCTCGGTGGGACCGTAGGCGTTGTAGAACCGCCTGGTGCCACTCGCGACCGGAACCGCCCAGCGGCGCACCAGCTCCGGAGCCCAGCTCTCACCACCCGTGACGACGACCTCGAGCTCGTCGAGCCCGGTCGGATCGACCGACGCCATCGCGGCGGCGGTGACGAACGCGTGCGTCACCCGCTCGGCCCGCAGGAATTCCGCGAGTTCCGCACCGCCGTACACGGTGGTCGGCGCGATCACCATGGTGGCCGGTCCGGCCAGCGCCAGCAGCAGTTCGAGCATCGCGGCGTCGAACGACGGGCTGGCGAAATGGAGCGTGCGCGACTGCGGGGTGACGCCGAAGCGGTCCCGCTGTTCGGCCAGGTATCCGGCGATACCGGCGTGGGTGATCAGCACACCCTTCGGCAGACCCGACGAACCGGAGGTGTAGATCATGTACGCGATATCGGCCGGCCGCAGCGGACGAATCCGATCCGTGTCGGAAACCGGTGCGCCACTGCGTCGTTCGAGTTCCAGCCCGAACGCGGGGTGGTCGAGCAGCAACCACTCCACGGTCGCCGGGAACCGGTCGCGCACCGCGCCGACGACCAGGCCGAGGCGGACCTCGGAATCGGTGACCATGCGCTCGATGCGCTCGGCGGGATAGTTCGGGTCGATCGGCACGAAGGCGGCGCCGGCCTTGGCGACCGCCCAGACCGCCAGCACCGATTCGATCGACCGCGGAATACCCAGTGCCACCCGGTCGCCGGGCCCGATGCCCCGGCCGATCAGTTCCCGGGCCAGTCGCGAGGAGCGGGCATCCAATTCGGCGTAGGTCATCGACCGTCCGCCGCCGCGCAGCGCGATCGCTTCCGGTGCGGCCGCCGCCGCGGCGGCCATCAGGTCGGGCAGGGTGCCGGCGGTGGTCACCACCGGACCGGCCACCCGGGTCAGGCGTTCGGTCTCGGCCGCCGAGAGCAGCGGAAGATCGGCGACGTCGATGGCCGGATCGGCGGCGACAGCACTCAGCACCCGGCCGAACCGCTCGGCGAAAGCACGAATGGTGGCTTCGTCGAACAGATCCCGCGCATAGGTGAACCGCACGGCCAGACCACTGCCGGTTTCGGTGACGGTGACCGTCACGTCGAAACGTTCGACGCCGGTGTCGGATTCGAGCGCTGTCGCCCGCAGTCCGGGCAGCTCGAAGCTGCCCGAAGGCAGGTTCTCGAACGAGAGGGCCACCTGGAACAGCGGGCTGCGGCCGGTGGACCGGACCGGATCCAATGCTTCCACGAGGCGCTCGAACGGCAGATCGGCGTGCGCGAAGGCAGCCAGATCGGTATCCCGCTGCCGGGCCAGCAACGCGGTGAACGGTTCGGCGGCCGCCGTCGTCGTGCGCAGTACGACGGTGTTGACGAACATGCCGACGACGTCGTCGAGTTCGGCCGCTCCACGACCGGCCACCGGGGTGCCGATGGCTACGTCGGAGTTACCGGACAGTCGCGACAGCAGCACCGCGAGCGCGGTGTGCACCACGACGAACACCGAAGCATTTCCGTTGCGGGCCAATGCCTTCAGCCCGGCATGAACGTCGGCGTCGACCACCGCGTCGACGGTGCCCGCCCGGAAGGACTGGGTCGCCGGTCGCGGCCGGTCGGCGGGCAGCGTCGATTCCTCGGGCAGCCCCGCCAGCGTGGACTTCCAGAATGCGATCTGCTCGGCGGCCAGCGAGTCGTCGTCGGTCTCGTCACCGAGCAACTCCCGCTGCCACAGCGCGTAATCCGCGTACTGCAGCGGCAGCGGAGCCCATCCCGGCTCGTCGCCGTTGCTGCGGGCCGCGTACGCCGCCATCAGGTCACGGGTCAGCGGTCCCATCGACCAGCCGTCGCCGGCGATGTGATGCACCACCAGGACGAGGGCGTATTCCTCGGCGCCGAGCGCGAAGAGAGCGACCCGGACCGGCACTTCGGCCGCGACGTCGAAGCCGCGGGCGACCACCGCACCGATACTGTCCGCCAGTTCCGTCGCGGCGACCGCGACCGGCCGCAGCTCGGGAGTGGCGTCGGCGGCGGATCGGATGCGCTGCACGGGCCCTTCGGCGTCCTGGGGGTACCAGGTCCGCAGGATCTCGTGGCGCGCGACCAGATCGGCCACCGCCGCGTTCAGTGCGGCGATATCCAGTGCGCCGGTCAGCCGCACGGCCGCGGTGATGTTGTAGGCCGGGGAGGCGGTGTCGAACTGGTTGAGGAACCACATCCGCTGCTGCGCGGGCGAAAGCGGAATGCGGTCCGGCCGCGGACCCGCGACGAGCGCGGGGCGTCCGGCGGCCGGAGCCTGTGCCTCGACCCGCGCGGCCAGTCCGGCGACGGTGCCGGTTTCGAACACCACGCGGACCGGCACCTGGGTGTCGAGGGCGGAGCCGAGCCGCGCCGCGACCCGGGTGGCGCTCAGCGAGTTGCCGCCCAGTGCGAAGAAGTCGTCGTCGCGACCCACCCGCTCGATGCCGAGCACCTCGGCGAACACCGCCGCCACGGTCTCCTCGATGGGTGTGGCGGGGGCGGTGTACTCGTGGGTCTCGAAGACCGGCGCCGGCAGCGCCTTGCGATCCAGTTTCCCGGATGTGTTGAGCGGCAACGCCTCCAAGACCAGCACGGCCGAAGGGACCATGTAGGACGGCAAGCGGTCGGCGACGGCGTCGCGCAGAGCCGCGGAGTCCAGCGCGGCATTCGGGGCGGCGACCGCATAGCCGACGAGCTGCTCGCCGGCCGGTCCCGGAGCGACGACCGCGACCGCCTGGCTGACGCCCGGAACGGCCAGCAACGCGGCTTCGATTTCGCCCAGCTCGATGCGCTGGCCCCGGAACTTCACCTGGAAGTCGATCCGACCCAGGTAATCGAGAACCGGATCGCCGGATGCCGTGCGAGTCCAGCGGACGAGGTCGCCGGTGCGATACATCCGAGCCCCGGCCGCACCGAACGGATTGGCCACGAACCGATCCGAGGTCAGATCCGGACGACGCAGATAACCGCGCGCCAACTGATCACCGGCGAGATACAACTCACCGACCACACCATCGGGCACCGGCCGCAACCGCGAATCCAGAACATAGACCTGCGAATTCCACTGCGGCACACCGATCGGCACCGACGCACCGGCGCCGGGCACCGCCGGCCAGTAGGTGATCGAGACCGCAGCTTCGGTGGGACCGTAGAGGTTGTGCAGTTCGGCGTCCGAGACGGCGGCGAAGGCGCTCACGGTCTCCGGCGGCAGCGCCTCACCGATGACGAACACATGCCGCAACGAGGACAACTGCGCCCGATCCGCATGCGCGGCGAACACCGACAACATCGACGGCACGAAATCCGTCACCGTAACCCGCTGCGCCGCAATCGTTTCCGCCACATACTGCGGATCGCGATGACCATCGGGGGTCGCCACCACCAGCGTGGCGCCCGCCCGCAACGGCATGAAGAAACCCCACAGCGATACGTCAAACGTGGTGGCGGTCTTCTGCAGATAGACGTCACCCGCGGCCAGCGGATACTGCGACAGCATCCACTCGATCTGATTGTGAATCGCCTCGTGCGAGACCGCCACACCCTTCGGGCGGCCCGTCGATCCCGACGTGAAAATGACGTACGCGGTATCCGAAGGCCGAACCGGCGCCCGCAGCTCCGACTCCGCCAGAGCATCCACGGCTACCGACGACAGATCAACCGTGTCGATCTCCACCACCGGCACACCACCCGGCACCACGAAACCATCACGCGACACCGTCAACACACACACCGGACGCGCCACATCCAGCACATACCCCACCCGCTCCACCGGATGATCCGGATCCAACGGCACATACGCACCACCCGCAGTCAGCACCGCATACATACCGACCACCAAATCCACCGACCGGCGAACCGCCAACCCCACCAACGACTCCGGCCCCACACCACGCGCCACCAACACACGCGCCAAACCATTGACCCGCGCATCCAACTCCGCGTACGTCAACGACTCCCCACCCGGACCCACCACAGCAACAGCCCCCGGCGACCCCACCACCGCACGCCGGAAACCATCCAACAACAACCCAGCAGACACCGGATACGCAGTCTCATTCCGACCACGCACCACACCAGCCAACTCACCCGCCGACAACACATCCACATCACCAACGGACCGTTCCGGGTCGGCCAGCAGCGCATCCAGCAGCCGCACGAAGCGAGCGGCGAACGCGTCGACAGTCGACTCGTCGAACAGATCCGTCGCATAGGTGAACAGTGCCGCGGCCGGGGCGGATTCGTCCTCCGGCGGCGAAATGGTCAGTTGCAGATCGAATTTCGCGATCGCCCCGTCGATGCCCAGTTCGTCCACGCGGATTCCGGGCAGCTCCAGACCGGCCTTCTCCAAGTTCTGGAAGAACAGCGCGACCTGGAACAGCGGGTGGTGCGAGGGAGCGCGAACCGGATCCATCACCTCCACCAGGCGCTCGAACGGCAGCTCCGCGTGGGAGAACGCGGCGAGGTCGGTTCGTTTCACCCGCGCCAGCAGTTCGGTGAAGCTCTCGCCCGGATCGATCTCGGTCCGCAGCACCAGGGTGTTGACGAACATGCCGATCAGATCGTCGAGCTCGCGTTCGCCGCGGCCGGCCACCGGGGTGCCGATGGAAATGTCAGAGGTACCGGAGAGCCGGGCCAGCAGCGCGGCGAAGGCCGCGTGCACCACCATGAACTCCGAGGAGTTTTGTGCCCGCGCCAACCGGATCGCCGCGGCGCGCGTGGACGCCGGAATGTCGAAGGCCAGGGTGCGTCCGACGCCCGAGGCGGTGTATGGACGTGGCCGATCGGCGGGAAGGTCGAGCCGCTCGGGCAGACCCGCCAGCGCCTCCCGCCAGAAGGCGATCTGGCCGGCGGCCGCCGACTGCGGATCTTCCTCGTCACCCAGCAGATCTCGCTGCCACAGTGTGTAATCCGCGTACTGCACCGGCAGCGGCGTCCAGGTGGGCGCACTGCCCGCTTCCTGCGCGAGGTAAGCGGTCATGAGATCGCGGACCAGCGGCGCCACCGACGCGCCGTCGGCGGCGATGTGGTGCGTCACCAAGACCACCACGTGCACATCGGTCTCGGGCTCCAGCACCGCGATCCGCAACGGCACCTCGGCCGCGACGTCGAAACCGCGAAGCGCGAATTCGGTGACCCAGCCTTCGATCTCGCTCTCGGCGATCGGAATCACCGGCACGTCCGGCACGACCGACGGAGGCAACACCGACTGGTAGCCGACACCGTCCACGGCCGGGTAGACCGTCCGCAGCACCTCGTGCCGGGCCACCAGATCGCCGATGGCCGCGCGCAGTGCCGTGATGTCCAGTGCGCCGGTCAACCGGACGGCGAACGGGATGTTGTTGGCGGGCGAGGTGGTGTCGAACTGGTTGAGGAACCACATCCGCTGCTGCGCGAGCGAAAGCGGAATGCGTTCCGGACGCGGCCGGGCGGTGAGCGCCGGGCGATCCGCATCGGACCGGTTCGTCTCCACTCGGGACGCGAGGGCCGCCACACTGCCGGCCTCGAAGACCAGGCGGACCGGCACCCGGGTGTCGAGGGCGGAGCCGAGCCGGGCCGCGACCCGGGTGGCGCTCAGCGAGTTGCCGCCCAGCGCGAAGAAGTCGTCGTCGCGACCCACCCGCTCGATGCCGAGCACCTCGGCGAACACGTTCGCCACGAGTTCCTCGACCACGGTGACGGGCGCGGCGAACACCTGCGCCTCGAACACCGGCGCGGGCAACGCCTTGCGGTCGAGCTTTCCGGAGGTGTTGAGCGGCAACGCATCCAGCACCGTCACGACCGCGGGCACCATGTACGAAGGCAGGGCCGAGGCGAGACCCGCACGCAGCGCCGTCGGATCCAGGTGCTGTCCGGGTGCGGGCACCGCATAGCCGACGAGTTGTTCACCGGTGGGTCCGGCGACGACCAGCGCGACCGCCTGGCTGACGCCCGGAACGGCCAGCAACGCGGCTTCGATTTCGCCCAGCTCGATGCGCTGCCCCCGGAACTTCACCTGGAAGTCGATCCGCCCCAGGTAATCGAGGGCGCCCGCGTTCCAGCGGACGAGGTCGCCGGTGCGATACATCCGAGCCCCGGCCGCACCGAACGGATTGGCCACGAACCGATCCGAAGTCAGATCCGGACGACGCAGATAACCGCGCGCCAACTGATCACCGGCGAGATACAACTCACCGACCACACCATCGGGCACCGGCCGCAACCGCGAATCCAGAACATAAACCTGCGAATTCCACTGCGGCACACCGATCGGCACCGAAACACCCGACGCATCGGCCGCGGTGACCTCGCGATAGGTGATCGACACCGCCGCTTCGGTCGGGCCGTACAGATTGTGCAACCGCGCATCCGACACCGCACCGAACGCAGCGGCCGTCTCCGGCGGCAGCGCCTCACCGATCACGAACACATGCCGCAACGAGGACAACTGCGCCCGATCCGCATGCGCAGCGAACACCGACAACATCGACGGCACGAAATCCGTCACCGTAACCCGCTGCGCCGCAATCGTTTCCGCCACATACTGTGGATCCCGATGCCCATCCGGAGTCGCCACCACCAGCGTGGCACCCGCCCGCAACGGCATGAAGAAACCCCACAACGACACATCGAACGTCGTCGCCGTCTTCTGCAAATACACATCACCCGCACCCAGCGGATACTGCGACAACATCCACTCGATCTGATTGTGAATCGCCCCGTGCGACACCGCCACACCCTTCGGACGACCCGTCGAACCCGACGTGAAAATCACATACGCCGTACTGTCCGCACCCGGCCGCACCGGCAACTCCGCATCGGTCAACGGACCCGACGCCACACCCGACACATCAACCGTGTCGATCTCCACCACCGGCACACCACCCGGCACCACGAAACCATCACGCGACACCGTCAACACACACACCGGACGCGCCACATCCAGCACATACCCCACCCGCTCCACCGGATGATCCGGATCCAACGGCACATACGCACCACCCGCAGTCAGCACCGCATACATACCGACCACCAAATCCACCGACCGGCGAACCGCCAACCCCACCAACGACTCCGGCCCCACACCACGCGCCACCAACACACGCGCCAAACCATTGACCCGCGCATCCAACTCCGCGTACGTCAACGACTCCCCACCCGGACCCACCACAGCAACAGCCCCCGGCGACCCCACCACCGCACGCCGGAAACCATCCAACAACAACCCAGCAGACACCGGATACGCAGTCTCATTCCGACCACGCACCACACCAGCCAACTCACCCGCCGACAACACATCCACATCACCAACGG